>CAJPNS010000086.1 GCA_905372135.1 Porphyromonadaceae bacterium
GGTGGCAAGGACGATAGCGTGATTCGACGACGTATCGCTGTATACCGGCTCTATCTGTCCATTTTCTTTGCCTGTCCTATCGGGCAGAGCACAGTATATATCGTCGAGTGCTGCGGTAGTAAAGTTATTGTTGTAACACCATAACTCCTCCAACTGCGTACATCCGCTTACGTCGAGGCTGGTGAGAGTATTGGAGGAACAACGTAACGTCGTCAACTGCGTACATCCGCTTACATCAAGGCTGTTGAGTTTATTTTCACAACACCATAACTTCTTCAACTGCGTATTGTTCGACACGTCGAGGCTGCTAAGCAGATTGTCTCGACAACTTAAACTTTCCAACTCCGTATTGTGCGACGGGTCGAGGGCGGTAAGGTTCGCTCCGTTATCGCTGCAAATGAAGTCCGTTATATCGCCGTAGATGGTCATAGTGGTGCCGTCGGCGGTGTAGGTGGCAGTGCCTGTCCAAGAGGTGCCGACGGTGATGTCTTGCGTATTGCTACCGCTTACGATACGTACGGGAGTACCCTCAGCGGCTGCACAGAAACGAAGGCTTATATGCGCTCCGTCGTTGACGGTAAGGGTGATATAACGACTCATGTTTACTGTCTGTGCCATAGCTGTGGAGGCACTTGTGAGAAGCCCTACTGTGAGGGCGAATAATAAAAATAATTTTCTCATACTATTTATATTTTTGTTGGTTATACTTGAATGCAAAGGTAATGTTTTTTTTTAAATTGTTTAATCGTGTAAGCGTTTAATTGGGTTTAGTGGTTAGGAATTAGAAATTAGGTTTTAGGGGGGTGTACTTGCCCGAAAAACAGTGATTTGTCGTACAAAGAGAGGGCATATACGATACACCCTCTACTTCCAATCGGTCGCCTTAAAGTAAGACAATCTCATTCTGCTTTATCCTATACGGATAGCATCAATCTTTTTTCTTAGGCTTCTTCTGTGCTTCAGGGTCGTACACGACACGTTGTACCTGAGCCGCCTTTTCGCGTAGCTCTTTACGAGGAAAGAACTGTATACGAGGCACCTTAAGCGTCGAGGCATTGACCTCCTCTTTTTTCAACATGTGTTTACCCGTCGAAACGAGTTTGAACGAGCCCAAATCTGCGAAGTCTACCATATGACCTGCAAACATCTCGTTACGAAGTACTTCTGCAAGAGCTGTGATACACGACCGCACGTCGGAGCGCGAAAGAGAGGTCATACTCGTGATGTAATCTTCTACCTGCTTGGTAGAAATCTTGTCTTGCGGTGCGGGTGCAGCATAGTAAATCTTCTCACCCTTGTGCTTTCCGATATGAGCCACGGACTGCTTAATGTTATACGTAATCATACTGCTGTAAGATTAAAAGATTAATATTAATAAATTATTACAATACCTCTTTCGAGGCGGTTATTATACTATATAATATATTATCATTAGATATTTCAATGGCAAAGATAATAAAAAAAAATATACTTGTATCGTTTTTCCGAAAAAAATTATATTTATAATAAAAAAAAATCGTACTATAAGTCGAATAGTTGTCGCACAGTAAGGAAGACAGTCGTCGCATAGTAAGGACGACAGTTGTCGTACAGTAAGGACGACACTCGTCGTACAGTAAGGACGACACTCGTCGAACAGTAAGGACGACAGTCGTCATATAGTAAGGACGACAGTCGTCGTACAGTAAGGACGACAGTTGTCGCACAGTAAGGACAATAGTTATCGTACAGTAAGTCGGATTAGTATATAATATAATATATCGAAATGTGGTGATTATCGGCATAATGTATTTTCAAAAACGATGTTTAAAAATCACGTCGTTTATAAAGCATTTTTTTACTAACTTTGCTCCGAAAATATCGAAAAAATTATTTTAATCTAACCAAATAAATTATACCAAGAGTATGAGAAAAGTTTACAGTTTATTAGTGGTGCTTTTGCTTGCAATGTCGATACAGGCACAAAACGAACTTAGGCGAAAAGTAGTAGTCGTACGACCTGTTTTATACGATAGCAGCGTCGATTTCTTGCTTGGATTTAGCGATTTGCTAATGAAAGAGGGTTATAAAGAAGCGGCACGCTTTCTGAAAGACTACGCAAAGGGCGGTTTCGGTACAGGTTTTGTCTATGCCGACAGCGTTACGGGGAAAAAATATGTAATCACCAATCGGCACGTTGTGGCACTGGCACAAAGTGTTACGATAGAGTTTCGAGACAACGAACGCAACGTTTCGTCGTACAAAGACTGCCCCGTGGCGATAGTGGACGAAGATATCGATTTGGCAGCAATAGCTCTTCCCGACAACGTAACGGTAGGGTCGTTGCGTTTTGCAGATGAGACACCTACGGAAGGGCGCGATGTCTTTACGGCAGGCTATCCCGGGCTTGGCGATAACCCTTCGTGGCAGTTTGGTAAGGGGATAGTTTCCAATGCACATTTTTACGACGAAGAGTTATCGAAAGTGGGAGGAAACACTATCTTAATACAACATACCGCTCAGATAGACGCAGGCAGTTCGGGCAGCCCTTTGCTCATACAGTCGGCGACAGACAAGAACGAATATCTGGTAGCGGGTATCAATACGTGGAAGGCATACGCACGCGAAAATGCGAATTTCGCCATACCGACATCAGATATCAGAGTTTTTTGCGAAAAATACTTATCGTCGGCACACATAGCGAAAGACAATATACGGCAACGAGCCGAAACTTTTGTCGGTCTTGCCGAGCAAGATTATAAAGAGATAGTGCCATTTATTGCTTACGATTATATCGCGAGTGTAGCTCCGAGTCAGTTCGACAGTTGGTACAAATCGTTCCCTTCGAACGTACGAAAAGATATCATGCAGCAGTTTAGAAACAATCCGATAGAGGGGGTACGTATGGCTCTGGCTTATGCCGTACGTGAGAAAATGAGGACAAAGAAAATATCGATAGAACCCATCGACAACAATTCGGACAGTAACACCGCAGAGACTGCTGAGGTAGCAATGAAATACAACGGCAAACCTGCTACAAGCAAATGGATAAAAGAGCAAGGTCAATGGCGATTGACCGAATTGTCGTTTTTCCGCCCGAAATCGTATTTGTCACAGAGTATAATAGACAAAGATTACATTCATGGCAATACTTTATCTTTTTCATATACACACAATCTGCTGAATATCGGTAAGCCTATGGTATCGATGTTTGGAGTGTCGTACAATTATATGTTTAATGCGTTTGTCGTTGCCGAAATAAATTTTAAAAAGGGTAAAACCTTTTTACCTGAATCGGGTGAACGATATAAGATGGATATAGCAGGTTTATCGATAGGCGGTCAACTTCCGTTGGCTCTCGGCAAATGGCGATTAGTTCCATATCTTGGAGCATATTACAAGATGGCAATAGGAGACGTTTTTAGAGATTATATCGGACTTTCTTGGGGTGCCGACTTGGTATATCCGTTGGGTCAGGTAGCCGGTGTTTTTGTGGGAGTACGATACAATACTATACCCTACATTCCCGGACGTTTCAATCTGAATCAAGAGTTATACTTAGGATTTGCCCTATAGTAATTTATAGAGCGATATTATAAAAAAACAAGGTCGAGACTCGTAGTACCTCGACCTTTGTATTTTCGATGATACGTCTGACGACGTCAGCTACTTATATTAAGGCAGATTGGTGAAGCTAATGACTTTTTTTGATGAAAACCCGAGTACCCAATTGCCATTGTCGTTTATGAAAGATAGCGCCGGACTAAGTGCCATTTTTTTGTCTTTGTATGTCGTAAGTGTGGTCTTCGTGGCTTTGCCTTCGGCAGAGATTTTTACGCAGTTTGTCACCAACTTACCCGACGAGCCTGTAAAATACGTACTAACTTTGGCTTTCGGCACTATTTTCTCCGACAAATCGTCGTCGTTACTGCTCGCATTATAAACCGCATAGAAATCATTGCCCTTAGCGAAGAACAACGGGCGTTCAAACGTTATCTTATCCATTATCACTCTTGCAACATTTTCAGACGTTATACTGAAAACAACACCTTTTGATATCATTCTCGAATAAACTATTTTAGAAGCACCGGAGTCTATGCATACGGCGTAGAAATTTTTATCGTGCAGATAGTAGCTCATCCATACCATGTTCATACTATAACTTGACTCAACCAAAACACTCGCATTGCTGACAGCTACTACAAAATTACCGTTGTCGAGCTTGGAGATATTCCTTATCTTCCAATTAGTAGTTTTATCGGTCGTATAATCGAAAGAGACGTTTCCCATTACGGCACCGGTAACGACATTGTATTTCATACACTTCAATTTCAGATGATTGCTGTAGGCGATAAACAACGTGCTGTCGTCGACTATATAGCTCTCTATATTATCGACATTCTCGATATCGGCAAATTCGCTGCGGTCTATCAATGTTTTGGTGCTTACTCCTTTCTCCGATGCTGTTATGAGAGTTATTTTTGTCTGCTTATCGGAAACCTTGTAATATATATACGTACTGCCGTTATCTGCTATTTGGTATTGTAGAATAGTTCCTTTGTTTTTGTCCATTGCCGTTAGTATGCTTTGCTCCCATAGCCGTGAGAGTTTGGAGTCGAATACGACTATTTTATTATCGACCTCTTTTTTATTTTCGGTTGACGACTTTATTATTAATGCTATTTTCGATTTGTCGCCGCTCTGTATTACTATTTCTTGAAATGTTTTTTTACCCGACGAGGTGCAAAGTAGCTTATCTGCCGTCTCTTCGAGGGTATTAGGATCCAAACGTTTGTACCTTACTCCCTCTTTATCTGAGTAGAAAGCATACAGATAGTCTCCCAATACAGTCAAATTCAATAAAGAGTACGATGGTATCTTTATAGGTTCTTTTGTTTGGGCGATTTTGTTGTTTTGGTTGTCGGTAGCAAAGATACTCAGTTTATTAAGACTCACTGCCATTATTCCGTGCGAATAGTAGTCGGTCTCGAAATAGTTTTTCCCGTTTATCGAACCAATATAGCGCCCGAATGTACCTATATGGTCGAAATTGTATGTGGCAGACCATTTAAGCGGCTGCGCCGACAAAGAGGCAGATAAAGCCAATAATGCAATAAAGATAAACTTTCTCATATAAATCTCCTTTTTTATGTTTATAATAAAATAACTTTGTATTAGTAACGAGTGCCACAAAGTTATAATATTTTTTCTAAAAAAGGAGAGCTTTTTGCAGAAAAAATGCCTTACTTCTTATTTTAGTTTTTCGAGAGGCGTTTTTCGAGTGTTATCGGATAGACACACGAAAGCCCCTTTTGGCGATTGTACGCTTCGAGGCAATCAATACTTAGGCGTGAAGTTGCGTAGATAGACGACGAGTCCGCCGCCGACGTTGTGTTGCAAGGTGGCAAACGATAGGTTGTTGGCGTGCCACGCCTGTAGGTTGAGCGAGTGCTGGAGTTTGAAGATGATGCCTTTCCACATAACGGTAAATTCGAGGCGGTTGCGTATGGCAAGTCTGTTGTGAAACGACGCAAAGTGCAGTGCTTCATCGAGCTTTCGGGTAGTGTATTCGTAGTACAAAGCGCCGTATTCGGGTACGAACATACCGCCGACGATAGCCGTACGAAGATGGTCCGACAGCCCGAAGACTACTCTGCCCCACCGCTTATGGAAAGTTGCCTCTGCGTCGAGCCATAGGGTGAGCATAGCGTCGAGCGAGGCTGTGTTGTTTACGTTGCGAGAATTGCTCTTCAGTGCGAGGTCTACCGACGGTAGCCCGCCAATCAATATCGACGCCCGACGATTGCTCCACCGATACCCCACTCCAAGCCCAAGCTCGCCGCCAAGGTACGACATTGCAGCGGTAGCAGGGAGGTTCACCGTATTGCCATAAGCGACTGAATTGATATTGCGAAGGTAAAGACTCGGCTTCACAACGAAGAGGTTTGTTACCTCAAGCGAAAGGTTACGACCGAAATAGTCGATATTCGAAAGGTAGGCATCTCGCAGCCACAACTGCCCGTACGATAGCGTATAAGAGCGTATAGTGTACGGCGAAAAATCGGAAGCATCGTAGCATACGAGAGTGTCGGCTTCGGCAGCGCTCAAGGTAGGCAATATGAGCAAGACGACGGCATACAGGCACAACAAATTTTTCTTCATAACGCAGTAAAAGTTATCGTATCGGTAACGACGATATACTATCTGTCGCCGTCGGATGTAAGCGGATAGATACGTGCGAATCTCTCGGTATTGACCTTGTAGAGTTCGTCGACTTGCATGCGAGCCTCTATCGAGGTATTGCCGTCGGGCTGCTCGCGACGAATGGTAATATACGGGTCTTCGGTAGTATGTCCGATATGAATGGCTATGTCGGGCGAGAGAGCCTCGCTCGCCTCTACAATGATAGAGCCGTACGATAGAGCAAACAGCTGCTCTTGGCTAAAACTGCCTCCGACTGTAAGGTCTGCACCTATCCGATTGCCGAATGCCATCTTGCAGATGCCCTCGGCAACGCCTCCGGCACCTACCGCCCAAGCCGAGACGATACGTCGCGAGGCAATAGCGTCGGCAACGAAGTCGAAGTTACGCTTCAACTCGTCGACATCGGGCGTATAGTCGGGGCGATGTCTGTGCCATACGCAATATAGCCGATTGCCTGCTCGCTTGAGGTCGGTCGAAATCACGTTGTCGGCGTCGACGGTCGTTATACCGAATGCCATAAGCATCGGAGGCACGTCGATATTGCCGAAAGTACCACTCATCGAGTCTTTTCCGCCAATAGCAGGCAGGCAGAAGTCGTGTTGCATCTGCAGAGCTCCAAGCAGAGCCGCAGTAGGCTTGCCCCAAGAGAATGGGTTATCGGTCATCTTCTCGAAATATTCTTGAAACGAGAAACGTATGCTGTCGCGTCGTCCACCGGCTGCCACTATCTTAGCTATAGCCTCTACGACGGCATACTGAGCCCCATGATACGGACTCCAGAGCGAAATGTCGGGGTTGTAGCCGTATGCCATCATCGATGCCGTATCGGTATAATGGTTACCTACTGGGAGTTTCTGCACCGATACCTGCGTCTCGGAGCGTTGCGTCGCACCACCGAACGGCATAAGCACCGTCGAACGTCCGACGGTAGAGTCGAACATCTCGATAAGCCCTTTCTGGCACTGTACGTTCGACTTACGAAGATTTGCAATAAACTTTTCGGAAATATCCATACTTTTTGTCGTGATATTTTGTCGCCTACGTGTGTGCGACATGGTTATTTTCTATTGTTTCGTTGAGCCTTCTGCTGTTCACGAAGACGTCGCTGCTGCATCTTCTGCGCCTCTTCGAGACGTGCCATAAAGCCCGATTTCTTAGCCGGCTTCTTGGTCTGCTTGGCAAGTTCGAGTTTACGAAGCAACTTGTCGTCGTCGACAAAGAGACGGAACAGGTAAGTCTGCAATACCGTAAGCAAGAGAGAGATGAAATAGTAATAGGTCAGACCCGAAGCGTATTCGTTGAAGATGTAAAAAAACATCAGTGGCATAAGGTACATCATCCACTTCATCATTGCCATCTGTTGGTTTGCCCCGGGCGTATTTGCCATATTGATACGCGTATATACGATATTGGTTATAGTCATAAGGAGGCAAAACAAAGAAATGTGTCGACCGATAAGCGGTATCGATACGTTCCAAGTAAGGAAAGGCACGGTGTCGAAAGTAGATAAATCCGATGCCCAGAGGAAACTCTGTTGCCTCAGCTCTATGGCCGATGGCAGATACATAAATACGGCAACCAATATCGGCATCTGCAGCAACATCGGTAGACAACCGCCCATAGGACTTACTCCGACCGAACGGTATAGCTGCATCTGTGCCTGTTGGCGTTCCATCATCTTATCGGCGGGGATTCGCTC
>CAJPNS010000087.1 GCA_905372135.1 Porphyromonadaceae bacterium
ATTCATAAGGGCTGCTCTTCATATAAAAGTCATTGAATACTACGCCATACAGTCGCAAGTATCTTATTTCCGGATTTTATCTATCAAAGTCACTATATCGTTGAACGTGTCTTCGATACTGTTTATCGATATTACAGAATTGTATCGGTTTGTTTTTTTATAATAATCGATGATAGGTTTTGACTCTCTGTCGTATATTTTCAGACGTTTCAGTATAGTCTCCTGTGTATCGTCCGAGCGGTGCGACAACGTGCCACGTCTCACAAGGCGGTTTATAAGTATCTCTTTATCTGCCTCTATATTGACCATCAAGTCAATCTTTAACCCCATCTCTTGCAACGTTTTGTCGAGAAACTCTGCCTGCGGAATAGTTCGCGGGAAACCGTCGAATATGATACCTTTTTCGTGGATATAGGTTTTAAGTTCTTCCCTTAGGATATCGCACATCATCTCGTTAGGGACGAGGTCTCCATTAGAAATATATTTGTCTATCTCTTTGCCCAGCGTCGAACCTTTTTTCACTTCGTCTCTGAGCATCAAACCTGTAGAAAGATGAAGATAGCCGTATTTTTCGGCTATCAATGCTCCCTGCGTACCTTTACCCGATCCGGGAGCTCCGAATAATACAATAATTGTCATAGTGTTTCTATATATGAATTTTTATGGTTTTCCCGTAAATTTGGAAAATGTGAAAGTCGCACCATAATTGTCTTCATACGACAAAGCAGTAGTATTCAGTGTTTTTATCGTATATACTTTTGGTATGGCTTGTCCCATTTCTCCTTTATGCACTACCGTCAGGCGGTCTTTGTCGAGCGTCCAAGTAAATGTCTGAGCCTCGTTTTCATCGACATCGTCGGCAGTATCCCACGTAGCTCCACTACCGTTTGCATCGTAACGGTAGCAGTCGTAGCCTGTTTCGCCTTTTTTCGATACCGACGGGCGTTTCCATTTGCCTATGAGCAAGTCTGACGAAAAAGTCTTTTGCTTTCCCTCGCAAGCAAATAGGGCAATCGATATAATACCGATTAATAGCAATTTATAATATCTCATACTATTTATGTGTTTATCATAGTTAAACAACAATTTTTCCAACTGCAAAGATACAAGTTTTTTTCGGACAAAACTACAAACCTTAGACTGTAATAGGTTGCCAAGATTAAAGAATAGATTCTCACATAATCTCCACAAAAAGCCCATAAAAAAGGTTGCAAAGCCCTGAAGCCTTACAACCCATTAAAAAACAATATGATAAACGATCTACATCCAATATATTTCACATTACAGCCTTTCGAGCTTAACGGTGAAGTGACGCATTATCTCTGCTTCCCATACTATTTTCACTCCGCGGGTTATGCTCTCGCGACGGTCGAAAACATTTTTGAGGGCAGCTGCTATGACGTCCATGTGGTTGTTTGTATACACACGGCGCGGGATAGCCAGACGCAGCAGGTCGAGTCCACCGAAGCGGTTCTCGCGAGTAACGGGGTCGCGGTCTGCAAGCAGATAGCCTATTTCGCAACCTCTGATACCTGCTTCCAGATAAAGCTCTACAGTGAGTGTCTGAGCGGGAAACTCCTCTTTGGGCACGCGAGTGAGCACTCTGGTGGCATCTACAAAGATAGCGTGACCGCCTGCGGGACGTTGATACGGAATACCGTATTCGTCGAGCTTGGAGGCAAGATATTCGACCTGTTTGATACGGGTTTCGAGGTTATCGAACTCAGTATTTTCGTCGAGACCGATAGCCAAAGCGTTCATATCGCGACCATTCATACCGCCGTAAGTCAAATATCCTTCGTATATGATACCCAACACCTTAGCCTTATCGTACCAATCTTGCTTACGGGTAGCGATGAAACCACCCATATTTACGATAGCATCTTTTTTGGCACTCATAGTCATAGCATCTGCCAACGAGAACATTTCGAGACATATCTCTTTGATAGTCTTGTTTTCGTAGCCTTTTTCGCGAACCTTGATGAAGTAAGCATTTTCGGCAAAACGTGCAGAGTCGAACACAACGGGTTTGTTGTATTTGTCGGCAACTTGACGCACACGACGCAGATTGTCCATAGAAACGGGCTGTCCACCTGCCGTGTTGTTGGTGATGGTAACGATGACAAAAGGTACTTTGTCGGCTTTTTCGGCAAGGAATTTCTCGAGTTTGTCGATATCCACATTACCCTTGAAAGGCACCTCTTTCTGAGTATCTTTGGCATCGTCCACAGTAAGATCGACGGCAAAAGCCTTACGGCTCTCGATGTGTCCTTTGGTGGTGTCGAAGTGCGAGTTGCCGGGGATATAGTCGCCCTCTTTTACGAGTACCGAAAAAAGTACGTTCTCGGCAGCACGTCCCTGATGGGTGGGTACTACATACTTGAAGCCCGTGATTTTTTCGATGGCTTTCTGCAAGTTACGGAACGATGTTGCTCCTGCATAGCTCTCGTCGCCCATCATCACTCCTGCCCACTGGCGGTCCGACATAGCACCTGTGCCCGAGTCGGTCAGAAGGTCGATATAGACCTCTTCGGCATTCAACTGAAACACATTGTAATTGGCTGCTTTCAGCCACTTTTCACGCTCACTGCGTGTCGATTTTCTGATGGGTTCGACCATCTTAATCTTCCAAGATTCTGCAAATGGTAATTCCATATATATTCTTTTTTTTGTTATTTATAATCTGTAAATTATAGAGCCTCTTTCGAGACTTATCTCATTCATTTACCTTTGAAATACTCTTCTATAAAGCCGATACCGTATCCGTACAACTGTACAAACGATGTAACGACCGACAGAAGTCCTATTTTTATGCTTTTGTTTTTTATCGACGAATCGATAAGTATTATCAAAGAAAAGAGCAGGATAGGTATCCAAAACATCAATTCGAAAAGTCCTAAAAAGGCTAATATCAACGAGCAAACCGTAAATGCCGAAGGTAAAAAGTGTACCACTTTCAGAGCTCCGGGATAGTCTCTATGTTTTCGCCATAGCACTATTCGAGCATTGCCCGAGTGACGTACTTGTGCGAAGAACTTTTCCAAGTCGGTACGACGTTTGTGATAAACATATACGTTGTTTAGCAGCCGTACTTTATATCCTGCCTTATAAATACGGATACTAAGGTCGATATCTTCTCCGTAACGCATCGGCGAGAAGCCACCTACCGCCTCGAACACCTCTCGGCTCATACCGAGATTGAAGCTGCGCGGGTGAAATCGCTCGAGCTGACGGCTGCCTCCGCGTATACCTCCGGTAGTGAAAAACGACGTCATTGCGTAGTTTACAGCCTTTTGCATATCGGAAAACGAACTATCGGCAGCATCGACACCTCCGAAAGCGTCGCAATAGCAGTCGGTCAGTTCGCGACGAAGTGTGGCGATATATTGGGGTGGCACTATAACGTCGGAGTCGAGTATGACCAGATAATTGCCCGAAGAGTGTTGGACTCCGTAGTTGCGGCTGAGCCCCGGTCCTGAATTGTCTTTGTAGAAGTACTTGACATCGAGGCGTTGAGCGTATCGCTTGCAAATATCTTCGCAAGTATCTCGGGAGCCGTCTTCGACTATTACCACCTCGAAATCCTTATCGGTCTGCTCCACAAGGCTGCCAAGTAGCTCTTCCACCTCATTGGGGCGGTTGTATACCGGTACTATTATAGATAACGACAACATATCTCAGTGAGTGTCTATTGTTTGCTTATTAATTAAAAAAATAATTGTCTATAACGACAAAAAAGTCTCTCTCTTCGGAGCAGTCGTAAAGCAATATTACGCCCGCTCCGAAGAAGGAAGCACTTCTCTAAAAGCTA
Organism: Porphyromonadaceae bacterium; assembly: GCA_905372135.1. GTDB lineage: Bacteria > Bacteroidota > Bacteroidia > Bacteroidales > Paludibacteraceae > F0058. The sequence goes on from CAJPNS010000087.1 coordinate 3,812, forward strand.
TTTTACTGCAGTAGTATCTATTTCCACCTTCACTCCTTTGGGGAGCTTACATACTTGGTAGCAAACTCTTGCAGGCATATCTTTGGTATAATATTTGGCATAAATATCGTTCATAGCGTTGAAATTAGCCAAATCGTCGAGCAATACTACCGACTTCACTACGTCGTCGAACGTGTATCCTGCTTCGTTGAGGATAGCCTTGATGTTTGCAAAGCATTGTTCGACCTGTCCTTCGATAGTAGCGGGCACTTCGCCCGTTGCGGGATTGACGGGGAGCTGCCCCGAAATGTACAACGTACCGTTTGCTTCAATAGCTTGACTGTAGGGACCGATTGCTGCCGGTGCTCCCGAAGTTTTAATTACTCTTTTCATATCCTTTTTCTGTTTTTTTTGAAAATTACTTATTACTGATTTGTGCGACAAAGTTACATAAAATAAACGATAGAGAGCCTCTATTTTTTTCTTATAATCGTAAGCCCGTCTCTGACAGGTAATATAATCTGTTCTATTGCGTTGTTTTGGGCTACATACCGATTGAAAGCGATTATCTCTCGTGTCTGATAGTCGCCGGAGGCGGGCTTTTCGACTACTTTACCGCTCCATAACGTATTGTCGGCTAAGACGACACCCCGCTCCGAGAGCAACGGTAATACCATATCGAGATACTGCCGATAATGTCGCTTATTGCCGTCGACGAAGACGAGGTCGAACTGCTTGCCGAGCGTGGGAGCTATCTGCAAAGCATCGCCTATGTGCAGCGTGATACGGTCGGCAAAGGGCGACAGACGTATGTTGTCGGTGATGAAGTCTTCGAGCTCGTCGTCGATCTCTATGGTGTCGATATGTCCGTCGGGAGAGAGTCCTTCGGCAAGGCAGAGCGTAGAGTATGCCGAGAAGGTACCTATCTCGAGTATGTGGTGGGGGCAAAGCATTCGGGTAAACATCTTCAGCAGCCGCCCCTGATAGTGCCCACTCTGCATACGGGGATTGAGTAGTTTGAGGTTGGTATTCCTGAATATCGTACGGAGATATTCGGGCTCCGCCTCGAGGTGGTCTGTAATATATTCGTCTACGGTCATATCGGCTTATTTCACTATAAACATCACTCCTACAACTATAAGGCAGACACCTATCCAGCGGGTAACGGGGATATGTTCGCCAAATACCATACAAGCGGCAAACATACCGAATACGTATGCAAAAGCGGTGATAGGATACGCTATCGAAAACGAGAAGTGCCTCAGTATATAGCCCCAAAGCAACGTAGCCGACAGCAGCGAGATACCGCTTGCCAAAAGCCACCAATTGGTAGCAATATCGGCAAACCAACGACAAGACCACTCGAAACGTGTGATTCTGTCGACGGCAAGTTTGAAACACACCTGCCCGCAGGCAAGCAAGAGCGACTGAAGAAGTGTAAGCAATACCGTTTGTAGCATAACAAGCGACTGTGATGTTTTTTATCTATCAAATAATTTTATACATAACGATGCCCGAAGGCTTATCGAAAAGTTCCGCAAAGGTAATGTATATTTTCGGCATTGAGAAAAAGATGTAACTTTGCCCCACGAAAGACAAAAAGGTATCACTATTCTTTTATTCCGTACACGAATGAACAAATTCAATCTGGTATCGGCATATCAGCCGTCGGGCGACCAACCGCAAGCCATCAGGGAGCTCACAGAAGCCGTCGACAAGGGTGTCGATTACCAAACACTGCTCGGAGTAACGGGCAGCGGCAAGACATTCACGATGGCAAACGTTATTGCCAAAGTCAATCGCCCCACTCTCATCATCAGCCACAACAAGACACTTGCGGCACAGCTCTACGGCGAGTTCAAGGCATTTTTCCCCGACAATGCCGTAGAGTACTTCGTATCGTATTACGATTATTACCAGCCCGAAGCCTATCTGCCTGCCACAGACACGTATATCGAGAAAGACCTTGCTATCAATTCGGAGATAGAGAAGCTACGACTTTCGGCAACGTCGCAACTGCTTTCGGGACGCAACGACATCGTCATAGTATCGTCCGTATCGTGTCTGTACGGTATCGGCAATCCCGAAGATTTTAAGAAAAACACGATACCGCTCGCTGTGGGGCAAAACATCCTACGCGACGACTTCCTCCGCTCGCTCGTCGTAGCCAATTACAGCCGCAACGAGATAGACCTCAACCGAGGTAACTTCCGAGTAAAGGGCGATACCATCGATATTTTCCCCGCATACGCCGACTTCATACTGAGGGTGATATTCTGGGACAACGACATCGACAGCCTCGAAACGCTCGACCCCACCACAGGGCAGACCATAGAGGTTTTCGATAGCTTCAGCCTCTACCCCGCAACCATCTTCACCACCACGCAAGAGCGTATCAACCACGCTCTCGACCTCATAGCTCTCGATCTCGGCAAGCAGGTAGAGTTTTTCAAAGAAAACAATAAACCCTACGAAGCCAAACGGCTGCAAGAACGCGTAACATACGACATAGAGATGATACGCGAGGTCGGATATTGCTCGGGAGTGGAGAACTATTCGCGATACTTCGACAACCGCCCGCCGGGCAGTCGTCCGTTTTGCATCTTCGACTATTTCCCGAAAGATTTCCTCGTCTTCGTCGACGAAAGTCACGTTACCATACCGCAAATACACGGTATGTTCGGTGGCGACTATTCTCGCAAAAAGAATCTGGTAGAGTACGGCTTCCGTCTACCTGCCTCTATCGACAACCGTCCGTTGAAGTTCGAAGAGTGGGAGGCTCTCGTGCCGCGTGCCATATTCGTGAGTGCCACTCCTGCCGAATATGAGCTCAACAAATCGCACGGAACGGTCGTAGAGCAGGTGGTACGTCCTACGGGGCTTCTCGACCCCGAGATAGAGGTTCGCCCGACGGAATACCAGATAGACAACCTTATGAACGAGATAGTCGACCGCATCGACAAACAGGAGCGTACACTGGTGGTAACACTCACCAAGCGAATGGCAGAAGAGCTCAACCGTTACCTATGCCAAGCGGGTATTAGGTCTGCCTATATACACTCCGATATAGAGACGCTCGACAGGGTGAAGATTATGGACGACCTGCGTCGGGGAGAATACGATGTGCTCGTCGGGGTCAACCTCCTTCGCGAGGGGCTCGACCTGCCGCAGGTATCGCTCGTGGCAATACTCGACGCCGACAAAGAGGGGTTCCTACGCAACCACCGAAGCCTGACACAGACCGCAGGACGTGCCGCACGACACGTCAACGGCAAAGTGATATTCTATGCCGACAAGATAACCCATTCGATGCGGCTCACAATCGACGAGACCAACCGTCGCCGTGCAAAGCAGCAAGCATACAACGAAAAACACCACATAACACCCACACAAGTTGTATCGCAAGCACAGTCGTCGCTGTGGGGCAAGACCAACCGTGCCGACTACAACGCCGACACCGCTACACCGCCCGCGGCTGCCGACGGCTATGAAAAGAATATGTCGATAATACGTGCTATGGAAGACCGCAACATCGACAAAGCCATTGCCTACGCTCGCCGTCGTATGACCGAAGCCGCCCGCAGTATGGAGTTCATCGAGGCTGCCCAGTGGCGCGACGAGCTCCTAAGGCTCGAACAGAAGAAGGGAGGGTAAATATTACTTGTCGGAGTTTTAGATATTAGATTTTAGAAAATAAGAGTTTAGAATGTCTGAGCGAATAATCATTAGCCCATACTTTTTTTACCGCCTCGCTACGTACAGACAATTCACGAATTGTCCCATAAATAATAGGGCAATCACGCTATACGGGGCAACCACAAGGATTGCCCCTACATTTTCTCATTTTGTGCTTGCACAAAACAGATAGGCCTACGCGCCGAGACGGGTACCCGCTTGTGCGAATGTGAGCGAAGAAAAACGT
>CAJPNS010000088.1 GCA_905372135.1 Porphyromonadaceae bacterium
TTTACCAACTTGCCTTCTTAACCCCCGGAATAAGTCCTTTCGAAGCCATCTCGCGGAACTGTATTCTCGATATTCCAAACTGACGCATATAACCCTTCGGTCTGCCCGTCATTTTGCAACGGTTGTGAAGACGGATATAAGAACTGTTGCGTGGCAGCGTCTGCAAAGCGTCGTAATCGCCTTCGGCAATCATCTGTTTACGTTTCTCTGCATATCTTGCCACAAGCTTGGCACGTTTTACTTCGCGTGCTTTCATCGATTCTTTTGCCATATTCTTCTATCTATTTTAGTTAGTTTTTTTAAACGGTAATCCAAATTCTCTCAGCATAGCAAATCCCTCTTCGTCGGTATTAGCCGATGTTACGAACGTGATATTCATACCCAGAATCTTATCGATGGCATCGATGTTGATTTCGGGGAAAATAATCTGTTCTGTAATACCGAGCGTATAGTTGCCGCGTCCGTCGAGTTTGCTTTCGATACCTTTGAAGTCGCGAATACGGGGCAGAGCCACACGTACAAGTCGTTCGAGGAACTCGTACATTCTGTCGCCTCGTAGGGTAACGCACACTCCGATAGGCATTTTCTTTCTGAGTTTAAAGTTCGAAATATCCTTCTTGGAGTATGTCGCAATAGCCTTTTGTCCTGTGATGGCGGTCATTTCGGCAATAGCCGTATCGATTATTTTCTTGTCGGCAGTAGCTATGCCAAGTCCCTGATTGAGCACAATCTTTTCGAGCTTAGGCACCTGCATCACCGTCGTGTAAGAAAACTCTTTCATCAACGCCGGCACGATTCTCTCTCTATAATCCTGTTTTAACGATGTTGTTGTCATTTTATTACCTCCTTCGACCTTACTGCTATACGAACCAATTTACCCTCTTCGTTCTTCACTCTCTGTATACGTGTGCGTTTGCCGTCTTTGGGGTCGACAAGCATCACGTTAGAGATATGAATTGGAGCCTCTTTCTTTACGATACCGCCCTGCGGGTTTTGTGCATTCGGTTTAGTGGCTTTCGATACCATATTGACCTCTTCCACCAAAACACGCTGCTTGTCGGGATAGACCTCCAATACTCTACGCGGTTTGTCGCTTTTATCGTTGCCTGCGATTACTATTACGTTATCGCCTTTTTTAACATGTAATTTACTCATCTCTAATTATTAGCTAATTATAAGTTATAAATAAAAAACTCTCCCACTCTTAGAGCACTTCGGGTGCAAGTGAAATAATTTTCATATTAGTTGCACGGAGTTCGCGTGCTACGGGTCCGAAGATACGGCTACCGCGAATTTCACCTGCATTATTCAACAGAACACAAGCATTATCATCGAAACGTATATACGAACCGTCGGGGCGGCTTATCTCTTTCTTGGTACGCACCACGATAGCCTTGCTGACAGCTCCTTTCTTTATTTCGCCCGAAGGCAGAGCACTTTTTACCGCTACGACAATAGTATCACCAATTGTGGCATATTTCTTCGAAGTGCCACCAAGTACACGGATACACAAAACTTCTTTTGCTCCGCTGTTATCTGCTACTCTCAATCTCGATTCTTGTTGTATCATAACTTATTTTGCTCTTTCAATGATTTCTACTAAACGCCAACGTTTTGTCTTACTCAACGGACGAGTTTCCATTATGCGAACCGTATCGCCTATGTTGCACTCATTCTTTTCGTCGTGAGCGTGAAACTTCTTCGTTTTGTTGACAAATTTACCATACATCGGGTGTTTTTCTTTCCACTTGACAGCAACGGTGATAGACTTATCCATCTTATTGCTGTAAACAACACCTTCTCTTACTTTTCTTAAATTTCTTTGTTCCATTCTTTTAGAATACAAATTTATTTAGATTGTTGTTGTTTCAACTGACGACTGCGTATCTCCGTCTGTATACGGGCAATCGTTTTTCTAGCCTCTCTTATTGTAAGAGGGTTATCTAACGGAGTGATAGCGTGTGACAGAGTCATTCTCGTGAGATTTTCTCTCTCTGCCATCTCTCTTTCGTGTAGTTCGTTGTCTGTAAGCTCTCTTATTTCATTAATTTTCATACCGTGATTCTTTCTTTTTAAGCATTAGTACTAAAATCATAATCTCTACGGACAACGAATTTTGTTGTTACAGGCAGCTTTTGAGCAGCCAATCTCAAAGCCTCTTTTGCGAGTTCGAACGAAACGCCCTCTATCTCTATAATCATACGACCCGGGGTAACCGGTGCCACGAAACCTTCGGGAGCACCTTTACCTTTACCCATACGTACTTCGGCGGGTTTCTTGGTTATAGGTTTATCGGGGAATATCCTCACCCACACTTGTCCTTGACGCTGCATATGACGGGTAACGGCCACACGTGCAGCTTCTATCTGACGCCCTGTAATCCATTTCGATTGAAGCGATTTGATGCCAAACGAACCAAACGATAGCTGGTTGCCGCGTTGGGCATTGCCCTTCATTCGTCCTTTCTGCTGTCTTCTAAACTTTGTCTTTTTAGGTTGTAACATAAGTACTTTCTATTTTAATTCGTTCAACAATTACTTTTTATTCTCTTCTCCGCCACGACGTTGTCTCGGACGGCGTTCTCCGTCGCCGCGTCTCGGACGACGTTCGCCATCGCGTCTGCCGCCAAAGTTACGCTTGTCTCTCTCGCTTTCGAACTTAGGTTCGAGGTCTTTTTTACCATAAACCTCGCCACGGCAAATCCAAACCTTTACACCTATCAGACCTACTTTCGTAAGAGCTTCGGCGTGACAATAGTCTATATCGGCACGGAATGTATGCAGCGGAGTACGTCCCTCTTTGTACATCTCCGAACGAGCTATTTCGGCTCCGTTCAGACGTCCCGATACTTGTACTTTGATACCTTCGGCACCGTTCTTCATCGTGTTGAAGATAGCACTTCTTACAGCCTTGCGGTAAGCTATCTTGCCCTCTATCTTACGAGCAACGTCGTTTGCTACTATCTGTGCGTCCAAATCGGGATTCTTCACCTCGAAGATATTTATTTCGATATCTTTGTCGGTGATTTTCTTTATCTCCTCTTTGAGTTTTTCCACATCTTCGCCTCCGCGTCCCACTATAAAACCGGGACGAGCTGCACATACGGTGATAGTAACAAGTTTCAATGTCCTTTCGATAACGATTCTCGAAACCATTGCCTTAGCAAGACGAATATTCAGATATTTTCTAATCTTGCTGTCTTCAACCAAGGTATCGCCGAAATTGCCTCCGCCATACCAATTGGAATCCCAACCACGGATTATTCCCAAACGATTGCTAATTGGATTAGTTTTCTGCCCCATCTTGCTTATTTTCTAAATTATTATTATTAACGTTTCTTGATTCTACAAACAGTGTAACGTGGTTCGAGCGTTTGCGGATACGGTGTCCGCGACCTTGCGGTGCGGGACGCAACCGTTTGAGCATACGAGCAGCATCTACACTTACTGCACTGACATATAAATTGCCGTCTTCTGCCTTCTGTTGCGACTTTTGTTCGTAGTTAGAGATTGCAGAGCGGAGCAATTTTTCCATTCTTATAGAAGCCTCTTTTGTAGAGAAACGCAATATAGCCAATGCTCTGTTTACGTCTACGCCACGTATGAGGTCTGCTACCAGACGCATCTTTCTGGGCGAAGTAGGCACATCGTTGAGTTTGGCAAAATATTGTGTCTTCTTGGCTTCCTTTCTATTATCGGCAGATATTTTTTTTCTTTTACCCATAATTACTTTTTTCCTTTTTAAATAAAATTAAAAACACTAACGGTTATTTCTTCTTACCGCCGTGTCCCCTGAATATACGTGTCGGGGAAAACTCGCCGAGTTTGTGTCCCACCATATTTTCAGTAATGTAGACAGGGATAAATTTATTACCGTTATGTACTGCTACTGTATGACCAACAAAGTCAGGAGAAATCATCGAAGCTCTTGCCCAAGTCTTGACAACGGATTTTTTGTTGCTTTCGTTCATAGCAAGAATTTTCTTTTCGAGTTTCAGGTTGATATAGGGTCCTTTTTTTAATGAACGACTCATAAATATTTTCTACTTTTTTTTAATCGTTATTTTTTTCTTCTTTCAATAATATACTGGCTCGATGCCTTTTTAGGAGCACGAGTCTTTTTACCCTTAGCCAACAGACCCTTTCTCGAACGCGGATGTCCGCCCGAGGCACGACCTTCACCACCACCCATCGGGTGATCGACAGGGTTCATAGCCACACCGCGAACTCGCGGACGAATACCCAACCAGCGGCTGCGTCCGGCTTTACCCGAACGTTCCAACGAATGGTCTGCGTTACCAACGCTACCAACAGTAGCCTTACATGTTCCTAATATCTTGCGAGTTTCGCCCGAAGGCAACTTTACGATAACGTATTTGTCCTCGCGAGACGTAATTTGAGCAAATGTTCCTGCAGAGCGGACAAGGGCTGCTCCCTGTCTGGGACGAAGCTCTATGTTGTGAACTATCGTTCCCAAAGGAATATTCTCCAAAGGAAGTGCGTTGCCGATTTCAGGTGCGGCATCTGCTCCCGAGAGTAATTTCTGTCCAACCTGCAAGCCGTTAGGTGCAAGAATGTACGCTTTTTCTCCATCAACGTAGTAAAGCAGAGCGATACGAGCCGAACGGTTCGGATCGTATTCGATACTTTTCACAACGGCAGGAATGCCGTCTTTAGTACGTCTGAAGTCAATTACTCTGTACTTTCTCTTGTGTCCGCCACCGATGTAACGCATCGTCATCTTTCCCTGATTGTTGCGTCCTCCGGTTTTGCTGTAGCCGGACACAAGCGACTTCTCTGGCACAGTCGAAGTAATTGTGTCGAACATGCCAATAATCTTGTGTCTTTGCCCCGGTGTTACGGGGTTTAATTTACGTACTGCCATTTAACTAATTATTTATAATATAAATTTATTGTACTTTTTTGTCGATTTCATAAGAGATGCCGGGTAAACAATCGTCTGTCTCTCAGAAAATCTATTAAATATTGCTGTAAAAATCGATATTACTACCTTCTGCAAGAGTAATTATCGCTTTTTTGTAAAAGGGTGTCGTACCCTCTATCATACCTGCTTTCGTATAACGGCTTTTGTGTTTGCCCTTTACCTGAATGGTATTGACACTCTCCACAGTAACGTTGTACAAAGCTTCTACTGCCTTTTTAATCTCTATTTTGTTGGCATCGCGTCTTACACGGAAAGCCACACGATTGTGCTTCTCGCCAATCTTGGTCATCTTCTCCGAAACGACAGGCTTAATTATTATAGACATATATTAATTCTCCTCTACTTTAAAATGTTGATCAATACCTGCAACAGCCTTCTCCGAAATAAGCAGAACCGCACAGTCGAGTATTTTGTATGTGCTCAATTCGTCGGTAGTTATTACATTTACCTTCGGCAAATTTCTCGACGACAAGAAAATGTTTTTATTATTCTCGCCGAGAATCAACAAAATCTTTTTGTTGTTTATCTTCAGGTTGTTTGTTATAGCTACGAAATCTTTCGTCTTCGGTGCTTCGAAATTGAAGTCTTCGACAACGACAATAGCGTTTTCGGCTGCCTTGGTAGCAAAAGCCGATTTACGTGCAAGCTGTTTCAGCTTCTTATTCAGCTTGAAAGAATAGTCTCTCGGCTTAGGACCGAATACGCGTGCACCTCCGTGAAGAAGCGGAGAGTTGATATCGCCTCGACGAGCTCCGCCACCGCCTTTCTGGCGTCCGAGCTTCTTTGTCGAACCGGCTATCTCGCTTCTCTCTTTCGACTTGTGCGTGCCCTGACGTTTGTTTGCCATATACTGCTTTACGTCCAGATATATGGCGTGGTTGTTCGGCTCGATACCGAAAACGGAATCGTTCAATTGAACCGTTCTTCCCGTCTCTTTACCTTGAATATTAAATACTTTTGCTTCCATATTACTTTTCAATTAAAACGATTGAACCTTTTGCCCCCGGTATAGAACCTTTTACCATAACGATGTTATGTTCGGGGATTATCTTGACCACTTGAAGGTTTTGAATAGTAACACGGTCGCCGCCTGTGCGTCCTGCCATTCTCATACCTTTCACTACCTTAGACGGATACGAACTTGCACCCATAGAACCGGGAGCACGACCTCTATTGTGCTGACCGTGAGTCTGCTGTCCTACCCCTCCGAATCCGTGGCGTTTTACAACACCCTGGAAACCTTTACCTTTCGAGATACCTACAACGTCGACGAAATCGTTTTCTTCGAAAACGGCGTCTGCCGTAACGGTATCGCCTGCTTTGAGCTCTTTGTCGAAGCTCTTAAACTCTACCAAGTTGCGTCTTGCACTCACTCCTGCTTTCTTGAAGTGTCCGGCTTCGGCTTTGTTGGTATGCTTCTCTTTCTTCTCTTCGAAGCCCAACTGATAAGCCTGATAGCCGTCTTTTTCGACAGTCTTCACCTGAGTAACGACACAAGGACCAACTTCGATAACAGTACAGGGCGTGTTCTTACCATCTGCACTGAATACTGATGTCATTCCGACTTTTTTACCTATTAATCCCGGCATTTTCTTTAATTTGTTTTTTGTCCCGCTCAACCCCTCAGGGCATCGGGTGTTTATTTATTAATGTTTAATATTTCAATCTCTTCTCCGGCAATACAAAACACCCACGACGCAACCACAAACAACCGTTTGTAATGTACGCCACAAGCACAACACTTGTGACTACCAGCCGTTTACATAGTAACGATATTTTTTCTTATCCTATAAAAACGGACTGCAAAAGTAATACTTTTTTTTGAATTGACAAGCAGTTGGTTATATTTTTTTGCTTTGAGAGTATATTACGAAAATTTTCTCAGCCAATAGGCTAAGAAAACTCTCGTATTACACCACTCTTGGCAATATGCTTTTTCTATTATAGTATTGACATACTGCTATCTGGAAATATCTTATCAGAGCAGATACTGTTCGCTAATAGACTTATTGTAATACACATTCGATATGGTATCTCCAAACATATCGGCTACCGACAGTATTTTCACTTTTGGACACTGGGCGGTATCGAACGGAATAGAATCTGTACAGATAAGTTCCGTCAGCTCCGAATCCATTACATTTTTCACGGCATTGCCCGACATTACTGCGTGTGTAACCATAGCTCTCACGCTATTAGCTCCGTTTTGCTTCATCAGATTGGCGGCTTTTGCCAGCGTACCTGCCGTATCTGCCATATCGTCTATTATTACCACATTTTTGCCCTGCACCTCGCCGATAATACTCATCGAAGCTACTTCGTTGGCTTTGATTCTGCTCTTGTGGCACAACACGAGGGGTACTCCCAAGTGTTTGGCATAGGAATTGGCTCGTTTAGAACCGCCTACGTCGGGCGAAGCTATTACAAGATTTTCGAGATGTAGACTTTTCAGATAGGGTATGAATATGGTAGAAGCATACAGATGGTCGACCGGTAGGTCGAAGAATCCCTGTATCTGGTCGGCGTGCAAATCCATCGTTATAATCCTGTCGACTCCGGCAGTGGTAAGCAGGTCGGCTACAAGTTTAGCTGCGATAGAGACACGCGGTTTGTCTTTACGGTCTTGACGAGCCCAGCCGAAATACGGCATCACGGCAATAATCTTGTATGCCGAAGCGCGTTTGGCAGCGTCTATCATCAAGAGAAGTTCCATAAGGTTGTCGGACGTAGGGAAAGTCGATTGAACGATAAATACATAAC
>CAJPNS010000089.1 GCA_905372135.1 Porphyromonadaceae bacterium
TGCTAAGTAGTTTTCGGCAGATTGCTAAGTAGTTTTCGGCAGATTGCTAAGTAGTTTTTCGCCGACAAGCGTTTTCGGTTGCCTTCGGAGACAATAAAAGAGACGCCCCTACTCTCGTAGGAACGTCTCTCTTGTTATTGGAGGAATATATCTTAGCGCAACGAATGTACTCTACTCGGCATCTTCGACTGCACTGCATTTACTCTTTGAGGAGCGTTACCACCGGCAGGCTTGGGTGTCATATTGCCGGTATAAGTCAAGTTCAATGTGCTACCGAAGTGAGTCGTTACATTGAATGTAATACTTGTCGAAGTAACGGTGGCCGTACCGCTATCGAAGAAATAGTATGGTGCGTCTACATATCCTTCTGAGGTCAGTTTGGAATAGAATGAATAGTATACGCTAGAACCAATCGATCCTTTTGATTTAAGGACTGTTTTTACTTCTTCGGTATCCGAAACATTGTATACTCCATCGAGCTTCGTAGCATCTGCTGTTTCAAAGAAATATGCAAATACAGCCATACCATCTGCGTCGGGGGCAGTTGCAAGGAGAAACGGTTTCTTACCATCGCTTGCCTGTACCATTCTTATTTCCCCGTTATTCCAGGTTTTTGTAATGGTAGTTACTTCTGTAGGTTCTTCTCCGAACGGTTTTGGAGAAGCATCTTCTACAGTATAGGTGCCGTCTGCCACAAGTTCATATTCGTCTCCGTTTGAGTCTTTACCTTTGAAAGATATCTTATTGGCTGCCAAGTCGAGCTCTCCTTCGATAAAAGGAACAAGCGGTTTTACAAATTTACCATTCACAATTTTACCTGTATAGGTAAATTGGTTATGCTTTACTATAAGCATCGGTTCGTAATTATTTGCTGCTCCCATTGTGTATTTACCCATTCTCGGAGTAAAGTTGGTTTCAGACTGAGGAGCGTCCGAACAGATAGTAATCTTATAAGCATATCCGTCTTTTACTATATTTCCTCCGCTTACCATACCTTTGTCCACAAGCATTAATTGATAGAAATGTTTGCCTTCTACTCCAAGATTTCCGGAGTATATGAAGAAAAATACATCTGTCTGTATCTTATCGACTACTGTTACTTTGCAGGTAGCGGTCTTGCCGCCGTCTTTCGTAGTTACGGTGATAGTAGCTTCGCCTAAGGCAATGCCTTTTACCTTGCCATTAGCGTCGACGGTAGCGATAGTCGGTTTGTCCGACTCCCAAGTTACTTCTGTGTTGGTTGCCTCTTCGGGCTCGATAGTTGCCGTAAGAGTAAACTCCGTACCCATCTTAAGTTTTTTCTCGGTTACATCGAGACTTACGCCGGTAACGGCTATCGCTTTTTTGGTAACGGTAACCTTACAAGTAGCAGTCTTACCGCCATCGTCTGTCTTTACAGTGATAGTAGCCTCGCCTTCGGCAACGCCTTTTACCTTACCGTTGTCGTCGACAGTAGCCACCGACGTCTTGTCAGACTCCCAAGATACATTTTTGTTTACCGCATCTGCCGGAGCCACTACTGCCGTAAGTACAAACTCCTGGCCTACCAAGACAGTCTTAGACGTTTCGCTAAGAGTTACACCTGTCACTTTCTTTTCTTTCTTACAAGACGGGAAAGCGACCATCATCATTGCTGCTATGAGCAGCCCAAAACAAAATACTTTTTTCATAAAATACTTTTAATTAAATTATTACTATATAATGTTGTCTATAATATGCCTATTTGATAGCCTGTATAGCGGCATTGTGTACTATGTTTTTTGTATTGTCGCCACTCGTATTGACAGCGTCGGCTACGAAAGCCACGATATACATATTATCGGGCTTAGTGGCGAACTTACCTATATTCTGCGGTAGATTGTAAGTATATTCTTTCGAGTATGCACCTTGTGTAACGCCGAGGTTGTCGCCCCAAAGACCTTTCGAGATTACTGCACGCAAAGCATTGCGGTGAATGTAATTATCACCACCACCTGTTTGTTTGTAAACTATACTATCTTGTACGAGATAGACGTTGAGTTTCGCTTTGGGATGTTTCTTCAAGAGGCTGCCCGATACCTTTATCTTGATATCTCTCGAACTTTCGTCGTACGATGTTTCCAAGCTAATCGAAACACTCTTGGGCTTAGCCAATTTCTGTGTTAGTATCTCTTTTTCAAGATATCCTGGATAGAAAGTAACACCGTTGTCATAAATACCCTTAGTCCTATCCAACATCGAAGCGGGAATACCTGATACCTTATAGAAATTCGACAAATCTTCACTGTGCTCTATAGCAAAGTCGTCGCCGGTATGATGACACACCAATATTACTTTATTGCCAAAAGAGGCTATCTGCTTTTGTATGTTCTTCATCCCTTTGAAGCACGGTCCGCACCAAGTAGCCGTAAAGTCTTCTAAAAGCAAAGCTTTGTCGCCTGTAGTTCCTATATCTACCGTTACGGTGCAAGTAGCTGTTTTGCCACCGTCGCGGGTAGTAGCCTTTATTTCGGTTGTACCGGAAGCTACGCCTATCACCTTGCCGTCGTCGACAGTGGCTATCTCGGTATCGTCCGATGTCCATACGATATTTTTATCCGTTGCATCAGTAGGCTCTACCGTCGCTGTCAGAGTGAACTCTTCTCCTACCGCGATTGTCTTAGCGGTCTCGCTAAGAGTTATACCTGTCGTCGATTTCACTTCGTTTGCAGGTTTGCACGACGAAAAAGCAATCAACACTGTTGCTGCTGCGAGCAACCCTAAACCAAATACATTCTTCATAAGTCTAAAAACTCTTTTTTATTTTGTTATTAGTAAAATTACTTCGGCAATACTTCCGCCTCCATTTATTACAATGACGTTCGACTACCGTTTTGGTTGCAAAAATAGCAATAGTTTTCTTTTTTACAAAAACAACGCACTTTTTTACAAAAAGAATACCATATTTTTTCAGACAAGGCAGATTAATTTACCCTATTGAAGACTCGAAACTTGAAACTTTTTATTACCTTTGCCCCACGTTTTTGCGTATCATTAGATTTTACGAGACGAAATATTAATAATAAAACTCATTATATTTATGACAGAAAAAGTAGCAACTCTATTGAGAGACAAAGCCTCCGCCCGTTGGACGGCTTTGATACTGTTGGCTATGGCGATGTTTTTCTCGTATGTTTTTATGGACATACTGTCGCCTATCAAAGATTTGTTGGAATCGACACGCGGCTGGGATCCCGATGCTTTCGGTACTTATGCCGGCTCCGAGACATTCCTTAATGTATTCATCTTTTTCCTCATCATCGCAGGTATCATCCTCGATAAGATGGGAGTACGTTTTACGGCTATCCTCTCGGGACTGGTGATGCTCGTCGGTGCCACTATCAACTGGTATGCGGTAACGGAGTCTTTTATGGATTCGTCGCTCAAAGTGTGGTTCGACAACCATCTGAATTACATTCCGCTCTTCGACGAGCTTGGCGTATCGCCGTTTTACGAAGGTATGCCCGCCTCGGCTAAGCTATCGGCTATCGGGTTTATGGTGTTCGGCTGCGGCGTAGAGATGGCAGGTATCACCGTTTCTCGCGGTATCGTAAAATGGTTTAAGGGCAAAGAAATGGCTCTGGCGATGGGCTCCGAGATGGCGTTGGCACGCTTGGGTGTGGCTACGTGTATGATATTTTCGCCCGTCATCGCCAAGATGTTCGGTCGTATCGACGTCTCCCGCTCGGTAGCTTTCGGTGTTATCTTGCTTATCATCGCCCTTGTAATGTTTATCGTCTACTTTTTTATGGATCGCAAACTCGATGCTCAGACAGGCGAAGCCGAAGAGAAAGAGCCATTCAAGGTAAAGGACATCGGCACTATCCTCTCGAGCAGCGGCTTCTGGCTTGTAGCGTTACTGTGCGTGCTCTACTACTCGGCTATCTTCCCTTTCCAGAAGTATGCCGTCAATATGCTACAATGCAACCTTACATTCGAGACACTGCCCGAAGGTTCGTTCTGGTCGTCGAATACCGTTGCCATAATACAATACGTAGTGATGCTCGTCGTGGCAGCCACCGCCTTTACCAGCAACTTCAGCAAAGGCATCGCCAAATACGTGCTGCTCATAGTATCGATAGTCTCGCTCGTAGTATTCTGCCTTATGGCTTACCATCGCCAGTCGGCAGAATCCATCTTTGCCGTCTTCCCGCTTCTGGCAGTGGGTATCACACCTATTCTGGGTAAGTTTGTCGACAATAAGGGTAAAGCAGCCACAATGCTTATGCTCGGCTCCATACTGCTAATCGTCTGCCATCTGACGTTTGCTTTCGTATTGCCTATGTTCAAAGGCAATCAGGTAGGTGGTGTCGTTGTAGCTTTCGTAACGATACTGATACTCGGCTCGTCGTTCTCGCTTGTGCCAGCGTCACTCTGGCCTAGCGTACCGAAGTTGGTCGACAGCAAAGTAATCGGCTCTGCATACGCTCTTATATTCTGGATACAGAATATAGGTCTGTGGCTCTTCCCGATGCTTATCGGAAAGGTTCTCAAATCGTCTAACCCGCAAATAGTGGAACAACTCAATGCCGGCACTATCGATGCCGAGACAGCTGCCACATCGTACAACTACACCAATCCGCTCATAATGCTCGCCTGCCTCGGAGTAGCGGCGTTTGTGCTCGGATTTGTGTTGAAGGTAGTGGACAAGAAAAAGAACCTCGGTCTGGAGCTGCCGAACATAAAGGAATAGGTCAATTTGCACTTTAAGTTGTAGAATAAGCTGATAAAAAAAGAGGGAGGTAAGTCGCGATGATTTGCCTCCTTTCTTTATACCCCAACTCGCTAACAGCGATAAGTAGCGACACGTGGAAACTGCATTGTGATACAGTGCAACGAGCCGTGTTGGCGGATGAGAGGCAAGCAATCGACAGTCTCTATCGTGCGGTCGGGGAATATGCTCTGCAACTGTGCCACGGCGATAGTGTCTTTCGGCGAACCGTACGATGGCACCACGACAGCCCCGTCGACGATAAGAAAATTGGCGTAGGTGGCGGGCAGTCGTTGTCCATCGGAGTCGACGACCTCCTCTGCCATAGGCAGTGGCACAAGTCGGTATGGTTTGCCGTCGGCAGTGCGGAACGCCCGCAACTCATCTTCCATAGCTCGCAGTTCGTCGTAATGCTCGTCGGCAGCGTCGGTACACTGCACGTAGGCGATAGTCGTAGGGTCGCAGAAACGAGCCAGAGTATCGATATGGCTATCGGTATCGTCGCCTTGCAATGCTCCGTGTTCGAGCCACAACGTGCGATAGGCACCGAAATATTCACCGAAAAAACGCTCTATTTCTTGCCGCGACATACCGTTGCGGTTGTCGGATAGCAGGCAGCGAGAGGTGGTAAGGATAGTACCGCAGCCGTCTGTCTCGATACTACCACCCTCGAGAACGATACGGCGACAATCGCGGTAGCTGTAGCCATCGACGATATCCGGAGCTGTGTCGAAAAGGTGGCGGGTAACGAGATTGTCGAAATTGGCAGCAAACTTAAGCCCCCAACCGTTGAAGCCGAAATCGAGCACTACGTTGCCTCCACTGCCATCGACGACGGAGATACCGCCGAAGTCGCGAGCCCAAGTGTCGTTGGTGGGTATCTCTACGACTACGAGCCGAACTCCGTGGCTGATTACGAAAGAACGTACAGCCTCACTCTCGGTATGTCGCTGCCCGCCGTCGATGAGTGGCTGTAGACATCTTTCTGCCTCGTCGATATCGTTGCACACCACTACGACACTCTCGTATCGGAGTATAGTCCGTATCACTTCGAGGTAGCAGCGACGCACCTCTTCGAGCATATAAGCCCAGTCGGTAGCAGGGTGTGGTAGGGCGAGGAGCACGAATTGTTGTGGCTCCCATTCGGCGGGTAGCCGATGATGCATAGTCTTCATAGGCACAACGTGTTAGCGGGGACTATTGTAGACAGCCTCTATCCTATCGACCACATACGAACTTTTGCCTCGCCAAAGCCAAGGAGCGAAATACTCCTTGTAGTGCAGTTGGACGTTGCCTCCCGAGAGTTTCATAAGTTCGCGGGCAAGTGAGTCGTTAGCTACCGAAAATTTAAATTCGTTGCTCTGCACCGAGCCCACTCCGCTCGGGCGGTATCCACTCTGGATGAGTATTCCTTCGTAGGTCTTGAATACGTAACCCTTGTAGACGAGATAGTTGAGATTGCCCGCCTTGATACCTTCGCCGAAGACATAGAAGTAACGCACGTAGACGAATACGGCTATTATCACTGCTACGGCAACAGACGAAATAGTGATGATTTTTGTTTTGCGTGTCATAATATTGTATCGAATTTTATATTATTTGCAACGGCAAAGGTACAAAAAATAACTGTCGGTATCGGCATATCAATGTATTCTCAAATATAACCGAATATAAGCGATTCCGATACAATTGCGGGAGTCAAAATTTATACCTAACTTTGCTCAAAAATTTTAGAAAAAGATGAAATCAGCACGAGAGTCGACTCTATCAACTCCTACGTCTGTAACCAACTGCTAACCAAGCCTCAAAACCCTCTTCCGGATTGCGAAGATATTGGGAGTAGAAGTGAAAGAGTTGATTGAATAAATCCAATAATTATGGTATAAAAGATTATTTAAATATGAAAATAAGCAAAATAACAATTCAAAACTTCAGATCTATTGAAAAGGCTGAAATAGAGGTGACAGACTTTAATATCTTTGTTGGTCAGAATAACAGTGGAAAAACAAACCTTTTTGAAGCCTTGGAGTTTTTCTTTAATGGTTATAAGGGAAACTTGCAAGAACTGAAATACTCAAGAGACAGCGAGTTAGAAATGTTTGTTGAAGTTGAATTCTGTGGGGCGCAGGATGGTTTGCACAATATGCAAAATGAAAAGAATAAAACTACACTATCCTCCAAGCTTGGAGAGGCCGATATTGTTAGCTTTCAGAGATGTAGTTCAGATTCTAAGAAACGACAAATGTTTATTGGGGGAAGTGAAATACCTCCAGGAACGGGCTTTGATGCTGCTTTAAATGATTTTCTTCCGAAATTTGAATATATAACAACAAAGCAGTATTATGATTCTGTTGCAAAATACTCGAAGAATACACCAATGGGAGTAATGCTATCGAATGTATTAACAACAATTCTCCAAACAAATCAACAGTATAAAGAATTCCAAGAGAAATTTTCAGCACTATTTGAAGCTGACGATTCTGAAATTAAGACCGAATTCGACAGAATAGGTAGTCAGGTAAAAATTTATCTGGAAAAACAATTCCCAGATACCACTAATGTTCGTTTTGAAGTAACCCCACCTGCATTTGATGATTTACTCAAAAATTTCAATACCGACATAGACGATGGGATTGAGACCTCTGCGGAGGAAAAAGGGGATGGAATGCAAAGAGCCTTAATGTTGTCCATAATACAAGCTTATGCTGATTTTAGGAAGCAAAATGATGACATTGGTAAATCTTTTATTTTCTTTATTGATGAAGCTGAATTAC
>CAJPNS010000090.1 GCA_905372135.1 Porphyromonadaceae bacterium
CAGTATACCCTTTCCCTGCCGTATTATCTCGATATTGTCGTCGTCGGTGCAGTCTACTATAGTCGATGGTGTATTGTCGCCCGAGCCGCCGTCGATGACGAGGTCGACAATAGATTCGTATTTCTCTATAAGTAGCTCAGGGTCTGTCTCGTACTGGCTGATATTGTCGGCAGATATTACCGATGTGGTGAATATCGGGTTGCCGAGGGCTTCTACTATCTGCAGAGCTATATTATTGTCAGGTACTCTGATACCTATTGTTTTTCGGTCTTTGAGGATGGGCGGTAGCCGTTTGCTACCGTTGAGTATGAAGGTGAATGCTCCGGGTAGATTCCTTTTGAGCATCTTGAACACATCTGTCGATATACGTGCGTATTCTGCGATGTTGCTAAGGTTGTGGCAGACTATCGCCATACGCGATTTGTCGCGGTCGAGGTGTTTGATACGGCATATTCTCTCTATGGCTTTGGGGTGGAATATATCGCACCCGAAAGCATAGACCGTATCTGTGGGGTAGATGATTATTCCGCCTCGACGCAATAGGTCTACTACCTGCAGTATCAGTCTGGGACTCGGATTCTGTTCGTGTATTCTTATGTGCATATCGATAAGTTGTAAAAAATGCGAGGCAAAGGTAGTAAAAAATCTTGTAGCCTGTAGGTTGACATTGTACTAATGTTTTCTAATATAATGCAAAAAGGAGTCTCCCCACGACGGCGGAAACTCCTTTTCCAATCACTAATTGTAAAACTATAAAACGAATCAGATAAGAACTCCGATTACCTTATCGATAAGCGTAAATATCTGATGTAGAGAGTTTGTCTTGGTGTCGGTAAAGTTGACCTCAAACGTATAATTGTATCTGTCTGTGGCATTGCTACCGAAAGTAGATATCATACCCAGAGCATATTGAGCTACGTCGTAGAAAGGCGAGCCTTGCGGTACAAGAGGCATAAGTTGCTCTTTGAGAGGCACAAAGCTACCTCCGAAATACAACGGTTGACCGACAATATTGCTCAGCGACCCATTTTCGACACCGCCTTGGAGCAGACGGGCATAGTCGATACTATCGTTGGTGAAGTATAATATGTCGTCTTTGATACCGAAAATCATACCGTTGAATGCGTATGTATTGTCTGCTATTTTATTGATTTGCTTTTCGCGGTCTTTTGCGAGGATAAGTTCGAAAAATTCGGCGGCTTTCGTCTTGTCGACTGTGGCAAAGATAGAGAATACGAGCGGGTTTGCGTTGCCTATATTTAATCTGTTGAAGGAGGCAAAGATATCGCCGTTGAAAACAGAGATAAGTCTCTTGTAGTCCAAGTCGCCGAGTACGGGAGCCAACTTATTAAAAGCGTTCATTCTATTGCTATCGATAGAGGAAGCGACATCATTGCCGTCGATATTGGCAGCAAAATACATTATATTGTTCTCTCCCACATACTTATTGAGGTTGCCTTTGATTACCGTTTTATTGGCAGCCATAGAGTTGAATCGGGCTTCGTCTTCGGGTGTCTCGAAGAAAATGTTCATTTTGCTGATAATCTTGCCTTTTTCGAAGTTACACGAAACTATGGTAGAGTAGTTGTTGTCGTCGTAAACGGACTGTAGGTCGTTGTCTATGAGGTCTTTCGATACCGAATCCATAGCTAAACGCGATGATGTCCTTTTCAGTTGGTCGATATAGAATTTGCTCAATTTACCCATCGATATATATGCCACTATATCGTCGTCAGAGGCAGATAGTTTGGTGTAGTTGGGTGTGGCGGCAAAAGACTTGTCGTGCTCCATTTTGAGCATATCGGATATATCTCTGGCAGGCATCTGTCCCTGTTGGTTTTGCGGGTCGACGACGATGACTATATTCTTGCTATCCCAAGCCATACTTACATTCGACGACGGGTCTACGATAGAGTATACACCTCCGTCGACTTTGATGTTTTCTTTTGCGGAAGCCTCTATCTTAATGAGGTTTTCGTAGAATTTCTTGCTGTTATCGACTGCCATAGATATGCCTATGGTACCGTCGTTGTTGCAGAAGAGATACGCTTTGCCTAAGACCTTTAGCCCGATGGCATTGGGGTTTTTCAGGCAA
The DNA here is from genome assembly GCA_905372135.1 of Porphyromonadaceae bacterium. Classification (GTDB taxonomy): domain Bacteria; phylum Bacteroidota; class Bacteroidia; order Bacteroidales; family Paludibacteraceae; genus F0058. Next base: position 2,096 of record CAJPNS010000090.1, read on the forward strand.
CTCTCTACAAGCTTTTTCATCTCGTCATTATCGATTTTGTCGATATACTCTCGGAGCATTTTGTTGTCTTTGGCATTGTAGTCTGCCTTTAGGGCAAGTCTTTTGATATCGAACTTAACGACCATTGCCACATCGCTCGGTATCACTTCGGAGGGTGTGTCTTTAGAGGCACATGAAAACATTGTACACAGCGCAAAAATCGACAGTGCAAGGAAATAAAAAGATTTTTTCATAAGAATAGATTTATTTAATTATGTTTTTAAATTATTATCTTGATTTATTATTTCTGCGTTTTCGCTAAAACAGCGAGGCAAAGTTAGTAAAAAAACTTTATCGTTATCACCCCCGATAGTGACGAAGATAAACAAAGGAATTAATTATTATCTTTGCACGCTAAAAGAGGATTGAAGAAAGATGACAGACAAAGAATATGCCATATTGAATAAAATAAATAGCCCGTCGGATATCAAGCGCTTGAACATTAGAGAATTGCCAAAGTTGTGCGATGAGTTACGGCGTTTTATAATCGAGCAGCTTGCCAACAATCCGGGACATCTCGGAGCATCGTTGGGAGTGGTAGAGCTTACTGTGGCGTTGCATTACGTCTTCGATACGCCATACGACCGTCTCATCTGGGACGTAGGGCATCAAGCCTATGCACACAAGATACTTACGGGCAGACGCGACAAATTCCATACTAATCGTAAATTTGGCGGAATATCGGGCTTTCCGACTCCGAAAGAGAGTGAGTACGATGCATTTGGGGTAGGGCATGCGAGTACCTCTATCTCGGCAGGTCTAGGTATGAGTGTAGCTGCGAGTCTTAGCGGCGAAAACAGGTGTGTGGTAGCCGTCATAGGCGACGGAGCACTTACGGGAGGTCTTGCTTTCGAGGGACTTAACAACACCTCTATCATCGACAACAATCTGCTGATAATCGTCAACGACAACGATATGGCGATAGACCCTATAAAAGGAGGTTGGAACGATGCTCTCGGTAAGCTACATACGTCGAAAACATACAACAGAGTTCGCTACCGTTTGTACCGTATTTTGAATAGATACGGCATAATCACCAAAAACGGAGCTAAGAAGTTGACTCGTTTTTTCAATAAAATAAAGATATCGAAGACCAGCCACTACAATAATATATTCGAAGGGCTATCGATAAGATACTTTGGTACATACGACGGACACAACGTCATAAAACTCGTAGAGATACTCAGTGAACTCAAATCGCATAAGCGACCTCGAATACTTCATATCATAACCCAGAAGGGCAAAGGCTATAAGCCGGCCGAAAAAGACGTAATCGTCTGGCACGCTCCCGGTCGGTTCAATCCCGATACGGGCGAGCGGAGCAACGAGCAGTCGCAGATTCCTCTATTTCAGGATGTATTTGGCACTACGCTTCTGGAGCTTGCACGTAGCAACCCGAAGATAGTGGGTATAACCCCCGCAATGCTATCGGGCAGCTCGATGTCGATAATGCAAAAGGCTATGCCTGACCGTGTATTCGATGTCGGTATTGCCGAGGGGCACGCCGTTACGTTCTCGGCGGGGATGGCAAAAGACGGGTTGATGCCGTTTTGTAACATATATTCGTCGTTTATGCAGCGAGGATACGACAACGTCATACACGACGTAGCCCTGCAGAACCTCAACGTTACTTTCTGCCTCGACCGCGCGGGAATAGTAGGAGCCGACGGAGCTACTCACCAAGGAATATTCGACTTGGCTTATATGCGCTGTATCCCGAATTTGACGATAGCGGCTCCACGTAACGAACACGAACTTCGTAACCTTATGTTTACCGCACAGAGCAGAGAGATGGGACCGTTTGTCATTCGTTATCCGCGGGGAAAGGGTACCACCCCGGAATGGCACAATACGCCCGTAGCCATAGAGCCCGGTACGGGCGAAAAGCTCAAGGATGGCACCGACGTAGCAGTGCTTACGATAGGCACTATGGCTAATACCGCACTCAAAGCGATAGAGGCTTTAGAGAGCGACTCCGACCTGTCGATAGCGTTGTACGATATGCGTTTCGTAAAGCCGCTCGACGAAAAGTTGTTGCACGAAATAGGCGGTAGATATCGTAAAGTACTGACCATCGAAGATGGTGTCGTACAGGGCGGGTTTGGTAGTGCCGTACTCGAATTTTTTGCCGACAACGGCTACTCTCCTCAGGTCGGAAGGCTTGGTATCGGCGATACATTCGTAGAGCACGGTACGCCCGAAGAGCTGTATAAAATGTTGGGACTCGATGCCAATGGCATACGGCGTTCGATAGAGGAGTTTTGCCGATAAAGGAAACATATCAATATTAAAAGGATTAAACGATGAGAATACTGATAGCCGGAGCAGGGGAGGTCGGTAGGCATCTGGCGAAACTGCTTGCTCGAGAAGACCATAATATCACATTGATGGACGCCGATAGCAGTCGCCTGCAAGACCTTGATATGTACGATTTTATGACTCGCGAGGGCAATCCTACCTCCGTGCACGACCTCGAAGACTGCGGAGTGGGTAGGGTAGACCTCTTTATAGCCGTTACTCCGTACGAGAGTATCAATATGACTGCGTGTATGATAGCCGACAACCTGGGAGCTGCCAAGACGCTTGCCCGTATCGACAACTACGAGTATCTACTCCCGAAGAACAAAGAGTTTTTTGCACGTCTCGGAGTCGACTATCTGATATATCCAGAAGTGCTTGCTTCCCAGGGAATTGTAGAGAGTCTTAGAAAAAACTGGATGAGGCAGTATCTGCCGTTTTGCAATGGCGAGATGATATTGCTATCGGTAAAAGTGAGGTCTAATTCGGAGATTATAAATAAACAGTTTATAAGCGGTTACTTCAACCACGACAAGTATCGTATCGTAGCCATAAAACGCGGTAATCGGACGATACTTCCCAAAGGACACGACCAGATACTATCGGGCGATATAGTTTTTTTCATTACCAACGAAGAGAACCTCGATTTTGTACGCCTACAGGCAGGCAAAGAAGACTACAATATAAAAGAGGTAATAATAGCCGGCGGCACCAAGATAGCCCAAAAGGTAGTGCAGACACTACCAAGCCACTACAATGTGAAGATAATAGAACCCGATCGCGAGCTATGTATCGCACTATCCGACAAGCTACCCAATACGCTTATAATCAACTCAGATTGCCGCGATGTAAGCGTACTCGAAAACGAAGGTATCGATACGGCAGACGCTTTCGTGGCAGTGATGCCAAATTCGGAGGCAAACCTGCTAACGTGCATGGTAGCAAAGCGTTACGGGGTAAAGAAGACCATAGCCGAGGTGGAGAATATCGACTACTTCAATCTGGCTGAGTCGATGGATATAAGCGCTATCGTAAACAAAAAGACTATCGCTGCAAGCTATATACATCAGATAACACTCAACCTCGACGTGCTCAACGTACGTACGCTGTATTCGATAGATGCCGAAGTAGTGGAACTTATCGCTCGCGAAGGGTCGAAGGTTACCAGAGACATCGTGCGAAATCTTCGCCTACCCGACAACGTCAATATCGGGGGCATCATACGCAACGGACGAGGTAGTATCGTAAACGGTAATACGCACATTATGCCAAACGACTATGTAATCGTTTTCTGCAAAGGTAATACCACCAAGAAGCTCGAAGCTCTATTTAAGTAACATACATATTACAAAAAGGCAGATATGTTAAGAAAAAATATCGGGCATACGCGTCGGAATGCGAGTTTCAACTTCAAACTCGTGGCTCGTCTGCAGGGCGGTCTGCTTATGCTCGAGAGTCTGTTTTTCTTGCTGTGTATAGCGATGTCTGTATATTACGGCGAAGAGACGTCGTTGTCGTTTTGCCTTTCGTTTGCCGTCTCTGTGATATTGGGTGTGGTCGGGCTTTTGCTCGGACGCGGTGCTTCGACTATGATAGGCAAACGCGAAGGGTCGGTCATAGTTACGGGTACTTGGATAATCTTCTCTTTCATAGGACTTTTGCCCTATTGGGTGAGCGGATATATACCGTCGTTTACCGATGCCTTTTTCGAGACAATGTCGGGGTTTACCACTACCGGAGCCACTATTCTGTCCGATATAGAGGTCATTCCGCGCAGTCTGCTCTTTTGGCGTAGCCTCACGCATTGGATGGGCGGTCTGGGTATCGTTGTCATTACTATGGCTATACTGCCGATATTCGGCTTCAACGGTTCGCAGATATACACAGCCGAAGTTACGGGGCTCAGCAAAGAGAAGCTACACCCTAAGGTGAGCGGCACCGCCAAACGTCTTTTTATGATATATCTCGTAATGTCGTTTTCGGGGATTGCTGCCCTATGGCTTGCGGGTATGAGTCCTTTCGATGCTGTCAATCATGCTCTGTCGACCGTATCGACGGGAGGATTTTCTACTAAAAATACGAGTATCGCCTATTGGCATTCGCCTGCAATAGAGTGGATTATCATAGTGCTTATGACGGGCTCGGCTATCAATCTGTCGTTGTACTATTTCTTGGCGGTGGGCAATTTTCGCCGTTTTTTCAAAGACGAAGAGATGCGTACTTTGATTGCTATCATCGTGTCGACGGCTGCCATTATCGTCTTTACACAGTTGATTTTCTGGGGGTTCCCGCTCGAGGATATCGGCGAAAACGTAAGGGGAGCACTCTTTACCGTCAGTTCGCTTATATCTACTACGGGGTTCTATTCGGTCGACTATTCGGGTTGGATATCGGTGGCATATATGCTTCTGCTGCTGACGTTTGTGGGCGGTTCGGCGGGTTCTACCTCGGGAGGCGTCAAGGTGATACGTGTCTTGCTGGTGTTTAAGTACTGCTATTATGAGTTTAAACGAATGGTTCACCCCCACGCAGTCTTTCCCGTAAGGTACAATGGGCGTGCCGTTAAGGAGGAGTATATCACTCGTATGCTGGCATTCATACTGTTGTATGTGATATTGTCGCTTTTCGGGGCAATGATACTCTGTATATCGGGCTTGGGCTTCGAGGAGTCGATATCGAGTATGGTATCGTGTCTCGGCAATGTCGGACCGGGGCTTGGACACTTGGGACCGCTCGACAACTACCAATCTCTGCCTGCTTTTGCAAAATGGTTTATGTCGTTTGCTATGCTTGTGGGCAGGCTCGAAATTTTCACCGTCTTGCTTATCTTTACACCAAACTTCTGGAAACGCTGAGCAGTAGCTGTTTCTTTAACTTCGAAAAATGTTTTTGTGGGGCGTTTCTTCAAGTACTCCGTATCGGTATAGCTCGAAAATACGGCATAGATATTGTAACACAATTTTCTCGCTTTTGTTTTCTAAGAAAAAGTATTACATTTGCATTTAGAATCAAAAAACAAAGAAAAAAAATGAAAC
>CAJPNS010000091.1 GCA_905372135.1 Porphyromonadaceae bacterium
TATTTTCTACGAAACTACCTTCGCCGCTTAGCGAGAGCATCTTCAGAAGCGAAATCTGTGTGCGGTCGTCGGAGTCTTTGGCTCTGCCCTCGCGCTGGGCAAGCCAGATAGATGCCCGCTTCTGTGTGATAGTATGTGCGATATATCGTGATAGCTCTCCGAATTCCGAGATCTGCTCGCCGCGAGTGAGGTTGCGTCGTACGACGAAACTCTTATTTACTCGCATAGCGTCGGTAATCCAAGGCTTTGCCATCAGATTGCTGCCGATAGCTATCTCCGAAGTCTTCATGCCGCACCTCAGTAGTACGTATTGCAAGAAAGCAGGGTCGATTATTATGTCTCTATGATTCGACAAGAAGAGAGCAGGCTGCCTTACATATTCCGAGCCCGAGAAGGTGATGGCGGTAGATTTAATGTTTTTTAGATGCTCCAACATCGGAAACATATACTCCTCTTGGAATTGGTCTACCGACCGAAGCTCTTTGTAGCAGAGCACGAGCTTGTCGGCAAGTTGCTTCGGCATTATCATAGCGATACCGGCGAGTACCTCTTTGTTGCCTACGAGCCGACCCAAGACTTTTGTCAGTTCGCTGTCGTTGTAAGGGCGTATGTCGTCGAAATCGCTTCGTGTTGTCATCTCTGTTTTTTTGTAGACTGCAAAGATAATAATTTTAGCTTAATTGCAAGCTATATTAGCTTAGTGTTTCGAGCGGTGTGCTTTTTGCTCGATATGCTTCTCATTTTACCCCGAATCCTTTGAGGTCTGTCGATACGGTGAAGTGTAGCGTCGGGTTGCCGCTTTGGAACTGTGCCAAAGCCATCGACACACGGAAATCTTTCACCCGTATGCCCGCCCCAAGTGAGAAGCCCGCTATCGACCTGAATGTCGGTATGTTCATCTCTGCACGGCGTCGGTAGTTGAAAGCCGCCGACAGGTAAAAGTTGTCGCTTGGCAATATCTCTATGCCGAAGATAGCGTGCCTGAACATCATATCGTACCATTTTATACCGTGCTCTTTTTTGTACTCTTTGTTGGCAGTGGCGGTACGCTCGTAGTTGAGGGCAAACCGCTGCAAATTGTGTAGCGTCAGCGAGAAGCGGAGTGGAGCGTTCCGCAGCTTCTTGGAGATACCTACCAGTATATTGGCGGGTATCGCCTCGCGGTGGTTGGTGCCGTCTATCGAGTAGTAGCCGTCGAATTGGAAACCTATGTTCCTCACCGTCAGCCCGAGGTCGAGCATATTATCCTCGTCGTGATAGTTGGCTCCGAAGTCCACAGCCATTCCCACCGACGAGTATCGCTCGTAAGCTGAGTAGATGGTTTTTAGCGTAGCCCCTACCGAAAAATATTTCCCGAACTGCCGCGAGTAGAGCAGACCGAGTACCATATCTTTGGCAGTGAACGTGCCCTGGTACACGTCGAGCTCGTTGTATTGGCCGAAGGTGCCGAAGTCGATGTAGTTGACGGCAAGAGCGAAGTTGTTTTCGCCCCACGTTCTGCCGTATGCCGCCGAGCCGTAGTTGATACCTGCGATATATTTGGCGTAGTTAAGAGTGAGCATATTATGAGCCTTGTCGGACAGCAGGGCGGGGTTGTTTGAGGCAAGGTTGAGGTCGCCGTCGAAGAGCGATACGTTGGTACCCCCAAGCCCTATGGAGCGGGCATCCATCGGCAGGTCGAGTATCTGATACACCCCTTTGCCTGCCTGAGCCGAAGCGTAGAGGCAGGTGGTGAGAGCAATAAGTACCGATAATGTTTTTCTCAAAATAACTGATAATTATTTATTTAATGTTTGAAATGTCGCGTGCCCGTCATCATCATACTTATGCCCTTCTCGTTGGCTTTGCGTACGGAGTCGTCGTCGTGTATGCTGCCGCCCGGCTGCACGATAGCGGTAACGCCCATCTTCGACGCCAGCTCGACACAGTCGTCGAAGGGGAAGAAGGCATCGGAGGCTAATACGAGATTTTGCGTAGCTCCCTTGCTATGTGCCTGTCGCAGAGCTATCTCAGCAGAGCCGATTCTGTTTGTCTGCCCTGCTCCTATGCCCAGAGTGGCTCCGTCTCTTACCACACAGATGGCATTGCTTTTGATGTGTTTTACTATTTTTAGCCCGAAGTTGAGGTCTCTCAGCTCATCGGCAGATGGTTTGGTATCGGTAACGCACATATCGGCAACTACTTCGACTGTCTTGTTGTCGGCGTCTTGTACGAGCAGCCCACCCGTAACGGATACTATATTTTGCTCCGTATCGTCTGTCGGTGTCATATCGACTTCGAGCAGTCGGAGGTTCTTTTTGGTGCACAGTATCCTGAGAGCTTCGGGCGAAAAGTGCGGTGCTATTATTATCTCCAGAAAAACGTCTTTCATCATCGTTGCCGTCTGTGCGTCGATTTCGCAGTTGGTAGCCACTATGCCGCCGTATATGCTTACCGGGTCGGCTTCGAGGGTCTTCTGCCAGCACTCTGCGGCACTGCTGCCGATGGCTGCACCACACGGGTTTAGGTGTTTTACCCCCACACAGAACGGTTCTCTGAACTCGCGGACTATCTCGAGGGCAGCGTTTGAGTCTTGGATGTTGTTGTAGCTAAGCTCTTTGCCATTGAGCTGTTGGGCGAAAGCCGTCGAGTACGGTACAGGTGTGGACCGGCGGTAAAACTTCGCCGACTGGTGCGGGTTTTCGCCATATCGCAGAGGCTCTACGAGGTCGTAGTCGAGGAACAGTTTTTCGCTAAGCCCTGCTTGGTTACGCATATACGCAGCTATCTTCATATCGTACTCGGCAGTATGCGTATATGCCTCGGCACTCAGCTTCAGTCTTGTTTGTGGCGTAGTATTGCCGCTGTGCCGTATCTCTTCGATTATCGATGGGTAGTTGTCGGGGTTGCACACGACGGTAACGTCTTGCCAATTTTTTGCTGCCGACCGCAACATCGATGGTCCGCCGATATCGATATTTTCGACGGCTTCTTCCATAGTAATACCTTCTTTGCCGATGGTTTGGGCGAAAGGGTAGAGATTGACGCATACCAGGTCGATAAACTCTATTTCATTACTGCGGAGAGCAGCCAGGTGTTCGGGGTTGTTGCGTTGGGCGAGCAGCCCGCCGTGAACTTTCGGGTGGAGGGTCTTTACTCTGCCGTCGCATATCTCGGGGAAACCAGTAACCTGACTGATGTTTATTACCTCTATCCCTGAGTCTTGCAGCAGCTTCATAGTGCCGCCTGTGGCTACTATTTCCCACCCCGACTCTCTGAGCTGTCGGGCAAAATCTACAACACCCCTCTTGTCGCTTACACTGAATAACGCTCTCATTTGTTTGTACTATAATACTATTCGTTCATATCTAAATATCGGAATGCAAATGTAGGCGTTTTTTTGTAATTTTGCCATTCGAAAAATCAAATTATTCATCACACACCAAAAAGAATATTTTATGGAAAAGAGAGCTTATGTTTTCCCGGGGCAAGGAGCCCAATTCGTAGGTATGGGACACGATTTGTATCAATCGTCGAAAGAGGCGAAGAAGTATTTCGATCTTGCAAACGATATACTCGGTTTCGATATAACAAAGATAATGTTTTCCGGTACAGACGACGAACTGAAGCAGACGAAAGTAACTCAGCCCGCTGTGTTTCTACACTCTGTAATATCGGCATTTGTGCTTGGCAAAGACTTCAATCCCTATGTGGTAGCAGGGCATTCGTTGGGAGAGTTTTCGGCACTTGTGGCTGCTAAGGCGTTGTCGTTCGAAGACGGGCTTAAGCTTGTATCGATACGTGCTTTTGCTATGCAGAAAGCGTGCGAGAAAAATCTGTCGACTATGGCTGCCGTGCTTGGTCTCGACGACAAAAAGGTAGAAGATGTTTGTGCCACTATCGATGGTGTAGTAGTTCCCGCCAACTACAACTGTCCCGGTCAGCTGGTAATATCGGGTAGCTTTGAGGCTGTGGCTGAGGCTTGCGAGAAGCTAAAAGAGGCAGGAGCAAAACGTGCGTTACAGTTGCAGGTAGGCGGCGGTTTCCACTCCCCGTGTATGCAACCCGCAAAAGACGAACTCCAAAAGGCTATCGAGGCTACACCGTTTGACCGACCGATATGCCGTATATATCAGAATGTCGATGGCAAGCCGTATATCGATACCGAAGATATAAAGAAAAATCTCATAGCTCAGCTTACATCGCCGGTGCGTTGGACGCAGTCTGTACAAAATATGGTAAAAGACGGTGTTACAGAGTTTGTCGAACTCGGTCCGGGAGCGGTATTGCAGGGTCTGATAAAAAAGATTACTGCCTGAGTATAATAGTTTAAATAATCCGTTGCAAGCGAAGTGTAGAACGTAGATAGGCTATGCTTTGCTTTCTGTTTTTATACGCCAAACAATCAACGATATAAGTTCGGATAGACTTTGATAATTACTAAAAAAATGAGCCGATATGAGCAGAAAGAGGGCAAAAAATTGTACCTTTGCAAAACTTTCCGCTCACACAAAGAGAGTATTAGCGAATGAAAGAGAAGAAATATCGCATCGTACTTGGTTCTCAATCGGCACGACGACAGCAGCTACTCAAAGGTTTGGATATAGATTTCGAGATAAAGACACTCGACAATACAGAAGAGACATTCCCCGCCGATATGCCTGCGGGTGAGGTGGCTCCCTATCTTGCCCGCCGCAAGGCAGAGGCTCTGCAGCCCCTTGCCGACGACGAATTGCTCATTACAGCCGATACCGTTGTAGTGGTCGACGGCAAGATATACGGCAAGCCATCGGGCAAAGAAGAGGCTCGCTCTATGCTGCAAACACTATCGGGGCGTATGCACGAAGTGATAACGGGCGTGGCTATTACCACCGCAGAGCGTAGCGTAGTATTTGCCGTATCGACAAAGGTTTGGTTTACTCATATCTCGACGGAAGATATAGATTACTATATCGAACGTTACCGCCCGTTCGACAAGGCGGGCAGCTACGGCATACAGGAGTGGATAGGCTTAGTAGGTATCGAGCATATCGAAGGGTCGTTTTATAATGTTATGGGGCTGCCGGTACACCGCATTTATAGAGTATTAAAGGATTTTGGGGCAATATGAGATTTGATACGGGCACACGAAAGTTTTTTGTTTTACTGCTTATAAACCTATTCTTTGCATCATCCTTTGCATTCGGAGCCGACGTAAGTGTTGCAAGGCGTAAGCCAAAATCGAGCCGACAGTCGTACAACGCTACTACCGATACCGTAAACGCTATAGTCGATTACAGTCGCTCGTTTCTTGGTACTCGCTACCGATACGGTGGCAATACGCCTCAAGGCTTCGACTGTTCGGGCTTTATGGTCTATATATTTAAAAACTTTTCGGTAGACTTGCCTCGTACGGGTACCGAGCAATATCATAGTTATCCGAATGTTAAACGAAAGAATATCAAGAAAGGCGACCTCGTCTTTTTTGCAGGCAGGCGACACGGCAAACGTATCGGACACGTCGGTATGGTGGTCTCCGATTCGGTCGAAAACGGAGTATTCGAGTTTATACACTCGTCTACGCAGCGAGGCGTAATAGTATCGAAGTCGAGCGAACCGTACTATGCGAGCCGTTATATATCGGCAGCACGTGTATTCGGCAAAATATCCGATACATCACCATCTATGCCCGAAGAGGTAGAGTGCATCGAACAAACCGAAGTGGCCGACGGGCTTTTTCATATCGTACGTAGGGGCGAGACTCTATACTCGATTGCAAAGCATTACCGTATATCGGTCGATAGTCTGAAGGCTCTCAACGACCTACGTGGCAACAACATCGGAATAGGGCAGAGGCTGCTTGTGAGTGCACTACCTACCGATTCTGTCGATAAGAGGTACGAACCGGCAATAGTCGAAGACAACGATTATACCTATACCGAAGATACACGCGAGACATCGCATAGCTCGAAGACCATAAAACACACGGTAAAAAAAGGTGAGACGCTGTTTTCCATAGCAAAGCGGTATCGTACGACGGTAGAGAAGATAAAGAGGGCAAACAACCTGAAATCCGATAGCCTTAAGATAGGACAAAAGCTAAAAATAAAGAAATAACACGTTTATGGCGATAATACTTAATATCGAGACTTCGACAAACGTATGTTCGGCTCTTCTGGCCGACGCCGACAGAATCCTTATGGAGAGGGTTTGCTACGAGCCTCAGAATCATGCAAGGCTACTACCCGTTTTTTTGCAAGAAATTATTACCTTTGCACGCGAAAACGGTGCGATGCCTCAAGCCGTAGCCGTAAGTGCGGGACCCGGTTCGTACACGGGGCTGCGTATCGGAGTATCGTCGGCTAAGGGTGTTTGCTACGCACTGAATATACCGCTCATAGCTATCGATACGCTCGAAATAATAGCTCTACAAGCCATTAAAGAAGTAGACTGGGAGGCGATATATTGCCCTATGATAGATGCTCGCCGAATGGAGGTATATACTGCTCTATTCGATGCCAAACTGAATCTCATATCGCCTACCGAAGCAAAAATAATCGACCAAGGGGCTTTCGAGGATATATTGAGAGAGCGGAAAATAATCTTCTGCGGCGACGGAGCCGATAAGTGCAAAGGAACGATACAAGATGAGAATGCCGTTTTTGTCGATAATATTGCTCCTCTGAGCAGGAATATGATGAAGCTGGCGGAAGACAAGTTCGACCGAGGCGATTTCGTCGATACAGCCTACTTCGAGCCGTTTTATCTGAAAGAATTTTTCGGTACCAAGCCGAAAAAACTATTCTAACCTCAGATAAAGTAATAAATACAAGCAAAAAACATTATCCAACTACAGAATAATAAAATCTATTAGATGAAAAATACCATAACATTCAATCCGAAAAGGGAACTCGTACTGCCCGAGTACGGCAGGAATATCCAGAACCTTGTAGAGTATGCCGTCTCGCTCGAAGACCGAGAGGAACGCACAAAATGTGCCGCCACTATTATTCGCATAATGGGCACAATGTTCCCGTACTTGCGCGACAGAGAAGACTTCAAGCATAAACTGTGGAATCATCTTGCCATCATCTCAGACTTCAAGCTCGATATCGACTACCCGTTCGAGATTGTGGCAAAAGACAAGATACACCCGAAACCTGCCAAACTGCCTTATAGCAGCAGCAAAGCCCATTTCATGCAATACGGTAAGAATATCGAACGTCTCATCGAGGCTGCCATTGCCGTCGAAGACGAAGCCAAAAAGCAACGACTCACCGAGCTTATCTGCTACTATATGAAGAAAAGCCTCATCGAGCGCAACAAAGAGAACGCTACCGACAAACGAGTGATAGACGACCTCAGAATTTTGTCGAAGTCGCAGCTGAGTGTGAGTCAAGATGCATCGTTTGTAAGTGTAGAGGAGTTTCGCAAGGCGAGATTCCAGCGTGCCGACTCGCCGTCGAAAAACAATAAAAACAAGAAG
>CAJPNS010000092.1 GCA_905372135.1 Porphyromonadaceae bacterium
ATACACTTCTGTAAATTGTTGCCTTTTTAGCTCAGTTGGTAGAGCAACGCATTCGTAATGCGTAGGTCGGGGGTTCGAGTCCCCCAAAAGGCTCTAAATCGGGGACTACAAATATAGTTATATATGCTTGGAGACTATTTTGTAAGAGCCGATTATTTATTTTATAAACTATATAATTCACCCTATTTAATATGAACAAATATAAGATACTGAAAGCGATATTGTGTGTTGTACTAATATCGTGTTACTCTTCGATTTATGCGCAGGAACGCCCCAAACTTGTAGTGGGCATAGTGGTAGACCAGATGAGGTGGGACTATCTGTATCGCTATTACGACCGTTATTCGGAGCGAGGCTTTCGTCGGCTTATGAACGAAGGATTCAACTGCCAGAATACGATGATAAACTATATCCCGACCGTTACGGCAGCGGGTCATGCTTCGATATTCACGGGTTCGGTGCCGAGCATACACAGCATAGTAGGTAACGACTTCATAGTGCAGAAATACGGCAAGTCGGTAGGAGCTACTTACGACGAAAACGTGCACGCCGTCGGTACCGACAGTTCGAAGGCGGGGCAGTCGTCGCCCGTAAATCTAAGAGTTACTACTATCGGCGACGAGCTGAGGCTGGCTACCAATTTTCGAGCTAAAGTAGTAGGCGTATCGCTCAAAGATCGAGGTGCGATATTTCCTGCAGGACGTATGGCAAATGCTGCTTTTTGGCTCGATGAAAATACCGGCAATTGGATTAGCTCGTCGTGGTATATGGACTCGCTGCCGAAGTGGGTAGAAAAGTACAACGCTTCCGACAACGTACGAAAGTATATAGATAAGCCTTGGACGACGCTATATCACATCAATACATACATACAGAGCGTATCCGACGTGCGTTACGAATGGGAGTATCTCGGCGATAAGTCTACGATACAGTTCCCTATCGATTTCCGTAAGCTATTCGATAGCGGAAAACACAACTATGGACTACTCAAAGATTCGCCTTGGGGCAATACTATCACCGCCGACTTCGCTAAGCAGGCTATAAGGCATTATAAGCTTGGTGTAGACGATGTTACCGACTTTCTGACAGTGAGTTTTTCGGCTACCGACTATGTCGGTCACCGATATGCTCCCAATTCGATAAAGACGGAAGACACATATCTCAGACTCGACCGCGATATAGCATCGTTGCTCGAATACCTCGACGGCAAAGTAGGCAAAGACCAATATATAGTCTTCATTACAGCCGACCACGGAGGGGCACACAACGTACAATTTTTGTCGGACAATAAGGTAGAAGCTGCTTCGTGGAATAAATATATAATGTGCGACAGCCTCAATAAATACCTCAGTAAATCGTTTGGCAAAAAAGATATAGTGCTATCGCTCGACAACTATCAGGTAAACTTCAACTACCCGTCGATACGCAACGAAAGCAAAAAGGAAGAGATAATAAAGGCTTGTATCGATTTCTTCGAAAATATAGATGCCGTAATGTATGTAGTAGAGAATCGGAAGGCAAGCCAAGCCTCTATCCCTGCACCTATCAAAGAGCGTATCATAAACGGCTACAACCCACAGCATTCGGGCGAGATACAACTGATACTGAAACCGCATTATTGCGCACAGTCGGCACCCAAAGGCACTACACACGGACTATGGAACCCGTACGACTCGCATATACCGCTTATATTTTTCGGTAAGGGTATACCCAGCGGGCAGACTGTCAGAGAGGTATATATGACCGATATTGCACCTACTGTAGCTGCTCTGTTGAAGATACAGATGCCGAGTGCTACGGTGGGTAAGGCGATAGAAGAAGTGTTTGTTTATAACAATAAATAGTCTTCTGCACTACGATGAAAGATATTGTTTTCAACCACAAAGTGCCCGTACAGCTGAGGTTCAACGATGCCGACGCTTTGGGGCATATCAACAACTCGGTGTATTTCTCTTTTTACGACCTCGGTAAGACCGAATATTTCAAGACGGTACGCGGCAGGCATATCGATACTAAAGATATCGATGTGGTGGTAGTACACGCCGAAGTAGACTTTCTGTCGCCCGTATTCTTGTCGGACAATATAGAGGTGCAGACCGCAGTATCGTCGATAGGTAACAAGAGTTTCACGCTTGTGCAGCGTATCGTAGAGGTACCGACCGATACTGTAAAGTGTATTTGTAAGACCGTAATGGTCGGATTCGACCAAGCAACTCACGAGTCGAAACCCATTTCGGAGGAGTGGAAGAGTGCTATCTCCGAATACGAGCACAGACTTTTTTCGTAGATGACCGGCAGCTTGCAATATATCGTGTGGGACGTTGCACCCGACCTCTATGTGGCGGGAATACCGATACATTTGTATGGCGTATTCTTTGCATTGGGGCTTCTGGTCGGCGGTATGGCTGTAATACATCTTATGCGTCGATATACGGCGAGTCAGAGCTATCTGATTTATGCCTTTGTAGGTATATTGATAGGAGCGAGGCTTTTTCATTGTCTTTTTTACGACCCTATGTATTATGCTTCGCATGTGGCGGAGATATTTTTGCCTATCGAAGAAGAGGGTGGTAAGATGGTGTTTGGCGGATTTCGGGGGCTTGCCTCTCACGGTGGGGTAGTGGGGCTTATGGTGGCTCTGGCTATATTTGCTCGTCGCAACAGACTCAATTATCTCGAAGTGTGCGATATATTTGCGGTAGCTACTCCGCTTACGGGCGGTTTTGTCCGCCTGGGCAATATGATGAACTCCGAGATACTGGGCATACCGACAGCTTCGCCGATGGCTTTCGTATTCAAATATGTCGACGATATACCGCGTTATCCGGTGGCACTATACGAGGCGTTGTGGTACTTTGCTCTCTTCGTACTGCTGTGGTTTGTATACCGAGCCTACGGCAATAAGCATCGTCTTCGTGGACTATCGATGGGAATCGCTTGTACGGGAGTAGCTGTGTTTCGCTTCTTCATCGAGTTTATAAAAGAGAATCAAGAGTGCTATACGCCATTACTACCCATAAATATGGGGCAGATGCTTAGCATTCCTTTTGCAGTGGCGGGAGTATGGCTTATAGTGGCTGCAATACGACGCAGGAGCTAATATCTTCGACTAAATTTGCTGCTCGACCCTCGGCGTAAGAGTCGATAAATTTGGATATTAAAAATATTTTTTCTAAGTTTGCATTCCGATTGAGGATTTTGTATGTTTATATTGGGAGAAAATGTGTGGATAAAAAACTGATAACCTGTTTGTTGGTGGGTAAATAATGCCATTTTCTCCGAAAGGGACTAATTAAAAACTATATTATTCAAGAAAAGAACATTATGAGATTATCAAAAATTATCGTTGCCATAGTACTGCTCGTATCGGGCTTGTCGGCAATAGCACAGACCAACACCCACAAACAAAAGAAAATCTCGCAAGCACATAACGACATCCTTACTGCCTCGGATGACCTCGTGGGCCACGAGAGTTATAAGGCGTTCTACGGGCAGTTGCCACCGCTTGCAGGTAAAAACAACGGATTTGTCGAAGAGTCACAAGACCAATTCGGAGAGGATATCGACGAGGATTTCGAGGTGCCTGCCGAAGATCTCTACGGACTCTCTTGGACATCGGAGTTCATCAATCCGTACAAGATAAAGATAGACGACCTCCCCGACAGCACTTGGGTCGATTGCCGCGGTTTTGTCTTTCCTATCAAACGAGAAAACGACAATAGGATTACTTCCGACTTCGGCGCACGCCGTCGCCGTTACCATTACGGCACCGATATAGGACTCAAGACAGGCGATTCGATAGTATCGGCTTTCGACGGTACGGTGCGTATTGTCTCTTACGATGCACGCGGCTACGGTTACTATATCGTTGTCCGCCATAACAACGGGCTGGAGTCGCTCTACGCCCACCTTTCGCAGACGATAGCAGTAGAGAACCAGAAGGTCAAGGCAGGAGAGCTTATCGGGCTTGGCGGTAACACCGGGCGTTCGACAGGTCCGCATCTGCATTTCGAGTTTCGATTCTTGGGTAATCCGTTCAATACGAAAAAGATAATAGACTATTCGTCTGAGACTTGCCTCGCTTCGAATTATTGTATCACGAAAAACGAGACTTTCAAACACAAGACCGATATCGAAAGGCTTAAGCAGCGCTCATACCACCGCGTACGCAGCGGCGAGACTCTCTCGCAAATAGCACGACGCTACGGCACTACGGTAACAAAACTCTGCAAGCTAAACCACATAAGCCGTACTACAGTGATACGTCCTGGACGAACTATCAGGTATAAATAAGATTTTTTAGTATAAAAGGGCATATATCGGTCGGCGACATACTCTTATTGTCGGGGAAAAATGATTGTTGTTGTTGTACGATAAAATGATTACTTTCGGAAATTGTTTGATTCTGTTTTTTGGTGTACAAACAAAATTAAACAAAAGGGGCTGAACTTCTACAAAGAAATCAGCCCTGTTTTTTTATCCAATAAAAAAACTTTATCGGACAGCAATACTCCAAAAGAAAAACTTACCCCCGACAATCAGCGTGATAATCAAGAGGTAAGCTTGGTAAAGAAGTACCCAGAGCCGGGATCGAACCGGCATGGAAGTGAATCCACTGGTGTTTGAGACCAGCGCGTCTACCAATTCCGCCATCTGGGCATAATCTTCCGAAAAAGACGGTGCAAAGGTAATACTTTTTTTTGAATGACAATAGCATTTCGTGCTATTTTGTTAATTTTGCCGACACTTATAGCGATTGCAAAACGGTGAAGATTTTTCTGATAGGATTTATGGCTGCGGGCAAATCGACCATCGGCAGTGCCTTAGCCGATAGGCTGGGGTTCGATTTGGTCGATACCGACACCGTAATAGAAGAGCGTATGGGCAAACCTTTGGCAGAAGTAGTTGCCATACGGGGCGAAGAGTTCTTTCGTAGCTTGGAGAGTGCTCTTCTCGACGAAATAATCGCCTCCGACAGCGTCAATATCGTAATTGCCTGTGGGGGCGGTATGCCTTGTTTCGGCGATAATATGGCTAAGATGCTCACGCACGGCACAGTAATATACTTGCAATCGTCGGAAGAGGCACTATTCGACCGACTGCTCGGCGACAAACAACACCGTTTCCTTATCGGGAATAAAAATGCTTATGAACTCTCGGAATATATCCGCACCACACTCGCACTTCGTAGCAGATATTACTGTAAGGCAGACCTTGTCGTAGCCAACAACGGCACTGCCGCCGATTGCCTCGAAGACATTATGCAGCGAGCCGAATTTGCCCGACTATTGAGGTAAGCGTTGGTCGTCCAAGTGGCGTTCGGCGTGATACGACGAACGTACGAGAGGACCGCTCTCGACAAAGGCAAATCCGCGTCGGAGAGCCTCTGCCTTGTATTCGTCGAATTTCTGCGGAGTAATGTAGTCTATCACAGGCAGATGGCGCTTTGTCGGCTGCAGATATTGCCCTATGGTGAGCACCGTGCAACCGTTAGCCAAAAGGTCGTCGAAAGTAGCGAATATCTCATCTTCGTTCTCACCCAACCCAAGCATCATTCCGCTCTTGGCTCTAAAACCCTTGTCGGCAATGTGTCGCAAGACGGCAAGACTGACCTCGTATTTGGCGGCACTACGCACCTTAGGCGTTAACGAACGTACCGTTTCTATATTGTGAGCCACCACATCGGGGCGAGCCTCAAGTACAATGTCTACCAGCGACGTATCGCCTTTGAAGTCGGGTATAAGCACCTCTATCTTCGATTGCGGATTGTCTTTTCTGACGGTTCTGATACATTCTGCCCAATGGTTGGCTCCGCCGTCTGCCAGGTCGTCTCTATCGACAGAGGTAAGTACGACGTGTTTGATACCGAGCTCTCTGACCGAAGCAGCAAGCCTCTTGGGCTCTTCGGGGTTTGTCGGCAGCGGTCTGCCCGTTTTGGTATTGCAGAAACCACAACTACGAGTACATATATCGCCGAGAATCATAAAAGTGGCAGTGCCTCTACTCCAACATTCTGCCAGATTCGGACATCGTCCGCTGATACAAATCGTATGCAGGCAGTTCTTTTTCAGCGACCGGCTAACGAGCGAATAGCTATTGTCGCTCCTAAAATCTATCTTCAACCACTCGGGTTTTCTTCTTATATCCATCGTACCCCCAAAATACATTTTTTTCGCAGTGCAAAATTAATATTTTATTTTGTCGTTGTCTACTGCTATGACTATGCTTAAGTATTTTGAATTGAAAAAAAGCTACCACATACGGATAGCTTTTCTCTTTTAAATGAGCGTTACTTTTATTAGCTTGTTTCTTGTTGTATCAAAATAACTTACAAGGATGATCTTTTCGTAGAGTTATATTGAATCTATTTCGTTATTACAATTATTTATTAAAATATTGTTGTATAGCCTCTCATATTCATATAATAGCATAGATTCAATTAGTATTTTGTCGTCGTAACAAATATCTAAAAAAAGACAAACAGCATTATAGTAGTCTATTAATAATATTCTATTTAGACTGTTTAAGTTTAGGCAATCAATATTGGTTTTATACCATCTTTTCATATTATATACAGATGTTGGTGTGATATCATAAATAAGAGCGTAATGATATTGAATATATTTACATTTAGCTAATGTATTAAACAGCCTAAAAAACGCATAATCGTCATTTGTAAGTACGGTTTTCTCGCTTTCTAATGATTTGTTAAATTTTTCAAAATAATGATGCAATAAAGAATTGATATTATGAAACAATATTGGTTTTTGATAGTATGATAAACCCTCTTTATATAAATTGGCATTTAAACAACATTCAAAAAGCGAATCAATATTAATGCTATCTGGCATTATCTGTTTTTTGTGTTCAGATTGCATTTCTTTATTATTGAAACTTGACTGATATTCTAAATAATGAGAGTCTTGGCTGTAAGTAAATGAATAAAGCCATATAATACTTAGTATTAGAATTACTTTTTTCATACCATATGTTTATTTTAGGTTCAAGACGAGTTAAAGTTTGTGTTTGCTGAAATTTCCGAGCAAAGTTAGGTATAAATTTTGATTTCTGTAATTGTATCTAAACTCACACTCC
>CAJPNS010000093.1 GCA_905372135.1 Porphyromonadaceae bacterium
GAGATGACAGAAAATCTGAATCGACGCAAAGCCCTTCTCGAAAAAGCAGAAGCCCTGAAAATGTCGGACGATTGGAAAGCTGCTACCGAAAAGATAAAAGAGCTCCAAAAAGAGTGGCGCAGTATAGGCGTTACCGTCAAGAAACATTCAGATGAGGTTTGGGAAAAGTTCTCGGCAGCTTGCGATTATATTTTCGAACAGAGAAACCAGATATTCTCCGACCAGAAAGCAACCGAAGAAGAGAATCTCAAGCAGAAGAGGGCTATAATCGACAAGGTAAGCGAGTTTTCGCCGACGGGTAATAGAGATGCCGATATTGCTACGCTTAAGGAGTTTATGGCAGAGTTCGACAAGGTAGGATTCGTGCCGAGAAAAGACAAAGCAGCAATACAAAACGAGTTTAGAACTCTTATAGACAGCAAGTTCGATATTGTTTTCAATAGACAACCTCAGAACTACGGCGACAATAAAAAAGCAATCGACGAAAGTTCGAACAAATATCTAAAAGAGTACAATACTCTGAAAAAAGAGATTGCTTCGTACGAAAACAACATACTATTTCTAAATTCGTCGTCGAAAAAAGGTAATTCGCTTGTAGACGAGATGAACAACAAGATATCGGAGCTCAAAGCGAAACTTTCGGAACTGTCTAAAAAAATCTAATGGATTGATTTATACTGCAAAACAAATAGGAAGCCATACACAAGGCTTCCTATTTGTTTTTATATACACCAACCGACATATAAAAAGCGCTATTATTGCAAAAATCAAAATTTATTCCTAACTTTGCCCCGAAAATTTTACAACCCGTTTTTCCTTGTGGTCGAGCGTAGCATAAGACTTTTACAAAAACAAAATACAAAATTAACGAATAGTTTATGAAAGTTTATCAAACTTCGGATATTAGGAACATTACGCTTCTGGGCGGTGCCGGTACTGGCAAAACCACTCTGGTGGAAGCAATGCTTTTCGAAAGCGGTGCCATCAAACGCAGAGGCACTGTCGACGGTAAAAACACCGTTTCAGACTATTTCCCTGTCGAACAGGAGTACGGATACTCCGTTTTCCCAACCATTATCACTACCGAGTGGGCAAATAAAAAAATCAATATCATCGACTGCCCCGGTGCAGACGACTTTATCGGCGGAGCTATATCGTCGCTGACGGTTACAGACCAGGCTGCAATACTCGTCAATGCACAATACGGCGTAGAGGTAGGCACACAGAATCAATTCCGCTATGCCGACAAGATGAAGAAGCCCGTCATCTTCGCCATCAACCAACTCGACAAAGAGATGGCAGACTTCGACAAGACATTCGAACAGCTCCGTGAGAGCTTCGGTGGCAAGGTGGCTCTCGTACAATATCCCGTCAACGCAGGTACCAACTTCGACGCCGTAGTGGATGTGCTCAAGATGAAGATGTATCGTTGGAAACCCGAAGGCGGACAGCCCGAAGAACTCGACATCCCCGAAGCCGAAAAAGCCAAAGCCGCAGAGCTGCACGCCGCTCTGGTAGAGGCTGCCGCAGAGAATGACGAGAGTCTGATGGAGAAATTCTTCGACCAAGGGTCGCTACCCGAAGAAGATATATTTGTCGGTATACACAAAGGACTTATCGACTGCGGCATATACCCCGTGCTGTGTCTGTGTGGAGGCAAGTCGATGGGAGTACGCCGCTTTATGGACTTCTTGTGTGCCGTAGCTCCCTCGCCTGCCGAGATGCACGCCCCCGTTACCACGACAGGAAAGGAAGTAAAACCCGACCCTGCAGGACCGACCTCGCTATTTTTCTTTAAGACAAGTATCGAACCGCATATCGGCGAAGTACTCTACTACAAGGTGATGTCCGGCAAGATAAAAGGTGGTGACGATATGGTCAATATCAGTCGCAATGGCAGCAAAGAACGTATCTCTCAGATATTCTCCGTTGCAGGACAGACTCGTACGCAGGTCGACGAAATGGTGGCGGGCGATATAGGTGCCACAGTCAAGCTCAAAGACGTACGCACAGGTAATACTATGAATGGTAAGGATATCGATTGGATATTCCCCGAAGTAGACTACCCCGCCCCTAAATATCGTCGTGCCATCAAAGCCCAGAACGAGAGCGAAGACGAAAAGCTCGGCGAAATACTCAACCGTATGCACGCCGAAGACCCGACGTGGGTCATAGAACGGTCGAAAGAGCTTCGCCAGACGATACTGTCGGGACAGGGCGAATTTCACCTCCGCACTCTCAAATGGCGAGTAGAGAATCTCGACAAGGTGATGATAGACTTCAGCGAACCCCGCATACCTTACCGCGAGACCATCACCAAGGCAGCACGTGCCGACTATCGCCACAAGAAACAGTCGGGCGGAGCAGGACAATTCGGTGAGGTTCATCTCATCGTAGAGCCATATATGGAAGATGTCCCTGCCAAAGAGATATATAAATTCAACGGACAAGAGTATAAAATATCCGTGCGCGATACACAAGAGATTAACCTCGAGTGGGGCGGCAAACTCATCTTCATCAACTCCATCGTGGGCGGCTCCATCGATGCACGCTTTATGCCCGCCATACTCAAAGGTATTATGGACAGAATGGAGCAAGGACCGCTGACTGGCTCTTACGCACGCGATGTACGCGTCATCGTATACGATGGTAAGATGCACCCTGTGGACAGCAACGAAATATCGTTCCGATTGGCAGGACGCAACGCCTTCGCACAAGCTTTCAAAGAAGCCGGACCGAAGTTGCTCGAGCCGATATATGACCTCGACGTGCTCGTGCCGTCAGACAGAATGGGCGACGTGATGAGCGACCTACAAGGACGTAGAGGTATGGTTCTGGGTATGAACTCCGAACGAGGTTTCGAACACCTCAAAGCCAAAGTGCCTCTCAAAGAGGTGGCATCGTACTCGACGGCTCTCAGTTCGCTGTCGGGAGGTAGAGCGTCGTTCTCTATGCAGTTCAATGCTTATGAGCTGTGTCCGACCGATGTTCAGGAAAAACTTATCAAGGAATACGAAGCTACTCAGAAAGACGAAGAGTAACCGACTCTCTAATCGAACGACAAAAAGAGAAGAGCGACCTCCACACACGGAAGAGTCGCTCTTTTTTACACCCCTATCAGTAGGTTGATAGATACTATCTTCAAAAGTGTATAAAATTCAAATTTTCCATTATTTAGAAAACATAATTGAACAATAAAAAGATGAGCCTTACTCCTTTTCGGCTGTAGTATTGTGAATTATAAAAATCACAGTATATTATATACACTACAAATATTACCTTTGCAGGAAAATAAATTGTAATGAAAAAATGTCGAATGCTATTATTATATCGCTGTGTTTGTTGCTGTTAATATCTTATGTGTTTGATGTCAGTTCGCCAAAGACGAAGATACCATCGGTAATATTGTTGTTGATAGTTGGATGGGCTGTGCGTCAAGCATCGGATTTTTTTGGCATAGGCATACCGAATCTATCTCCGATACTGCCTATAATAGGTACAGTAGGACTGATACTTATAGTATTCGAGGGGGCACTCGACTTAGAGTTGAATCGTTCGAAAAAAGGATTGATACTATCGAGTCTTTTAATGTCGCTTGTGCCGATGTTGGTGCTGAGTATCATAGTAGGACTGGCATTCGATTCAATGTGGGGAGTGGGGCTAAGAAGAGGACTGCTGAATGCAGTGCCATTTGCTGTAATAAGCAGTACCATAGCGATTTCGAGCGCCAAAAATCTATTGCCAAAAGATAGAGAATTCGTCATATACGAGAGTACGTTTTCTGATATATTTGCTGTAGTGCTATTTAACTTCGTAGTACGCAACGAGGTAATAGATGGCAACTCATTTATAATCTTCGGATGGCAACTGATACTGATATTTGTGATAACGATTGTAGCCACGCTTGGATTGTCGCTGCTGATGAGTAAGATACGGCATAGAGTGAAGTTCCTGCCTATAATTCTATTGATCATACTGATCTATACAATAGCAAAAGAGTATCATCTGCCGGCACTGATATTCATATTCGTGCTGGGTCTGTTCATAGGTAACTTGGATAAATTCAAAAGGTTTAGGATAGTAGACAGATTACAGCCGGAGATAATGGTAAAAGAGGTTGTGAAGCTCAACGATATAACGACGGAGATAACATTCTCGATACGGTCGCTGTTTTTTATACTATTCGGCTATCTGATAGAGACTCAAGAACTTCTGAACGTAGAGACACTCGTAATAGCTATAGGGATACTCATCGTAGTGATAATACTGAGAACCATAGGGCTTAAGCTGGCACGACAAAACTTGAATCCGCTACTGTACGTAGCTCCGCGCGGGCTGATAACGATACTTCTTTTCATCACTATACCCGAAGCCGAACGCATCGCAATGGTGAACAACTCTCTGGTAATACAGGTGATAGTACTCACGGCGCTATTTATGATGATAGGGCTTATGATAAGCAAACGCCAGACTAAGTAAGTCCGGCGTCGGCATAAGGTATATGGTCTATAGTCAGACGAGTTTTCGGTACTTGATACGCCGAGGCTCCTGATAGCCGTCGCGACGCATTTTATGCTCTTCGTACTCCGAATACGATCCTTCGAAATATACAACCTTAGAATCGCCTTCGAAAGAAAGGATATGCGTGCATATACGGTCGAGAAACCAACGGTCGTGCGAGATGACTACTGCACAGCCGGCGAAGTCGGTAAGCCCATCTTCGAGTGCACGTAGAGTATTGACGTCGATATCGTTTGTAGGTTCGTCGAGGAGTAGCACGTTCGCTTCGGACTTGAGCGTAAGTGCGAGATGGAGGCGATTTCGCTCACCGCCCGATAACACTCCGCAGAGTTTTTCTTGGTCGGCTCCGGTGAAGTTGAAACGCGATAGGTATGCACGTGCATTGATCTCCCTGCCTGCAACTCTGATAAACTCCGTGCCGCCCGATACTACTTGGAAGATAGTCTTTTCGGGGTCGATATCTTTGTGCATCTGGTCGACGTAGCCTATCTTGACAGTTTCGCCCACCTCGAATGTACCGCTATCGACCGATTCCATACCCATTATCATACGGAAAAGAGTAGTCTTGCCCGCTCCGTTTGGTCCGATGATGCCGACGATGCCGTTTGGAGGCAGATTGAAGTTTAGGTCGTCGAAAAGCAGCTTGTCGCCGAACGCTTTGGAGACGCCTTTCGCCTCGATGACTTTATTGCCGAGCCGAGGACCGTTGGGGATGAATATCTCGAGCTTCTCCTCGCGTGCCTTTTGGTCTTCGTTGAGCAGGCGGTCGTATGCGTTCAGACGAGCCTTACCTTTGGCGTGCCTTGCCGACGGAGCCATACGCACCCACTCGAGTTCTCGCTCGAGTGTCTTGCGGCGTTTGCTCATCTGCTTCTCTTCCATCGCCATACGAGCGGTTTTCTGTTCGAGCCAGCCGGAGTAGTTGCCCTTCCAAGGTATGCCCTCGCCTCGGTCGAGTTCGAGTATCCATCCTGCAACGTGGTCGAGGAAATAACGGTCGTGGGTGATGGCTATGACAGTGCCTGCATACTGTTGCAGATGCTGTTCGAGCCAGTCGATACTCTCTGCGTCGAGATGGTTCGTAGGTTCGTCGAGCAGAAGGATGTCGGGCTGTTGGAGCAAAAGACGGCACAGAGCAACCCGACGGCGTTCACCGCCCGAGAGATGCTTTACCGGAGTGTCTTCTTCGGGGCAGCGGAGGGCGTCCATAGCCTTTCGTAGTCTGGTATCGATATTCCAAGCGTCGCAAGCGTCGAGACGGTCTTGTATCTCTGCCTGCCGTGCAAGCAATTTGTCGAAGTCGGCATCGGGTTCGGCAAAGGCGGCGTTTATCTCTTCGAACTCGGCGAGTAGAGCCATAGTGTCGGCAACTCCCTCGCGTACTACTTCGATGACGGTCTTGTCTTCGTCGAACTTAGGTTCTTGCTCGAGATATCCGACCGAGTAGCCGGGTGAGAAAACTACCTCACCATCGAAGCTTTTGTCGACTCCTGCAATGATTTTGAGCAAGGTAGACTTACCCGAACCGTTCAGCCCGATAATACCGATTTTGGCACCATAGAAAAATGAGAGGTAGATGTTTTTGAGAACTTGTTTTGTTGGGGTAAACGACTTGGATACGTTTACCATTGAGAAGATTACTTTCTTGTCGTCTGCCATAGGGTTTGAAAATGGTTTGTTTTTTATAGACGGCACGTAGCGTGCTGCCTTAGGTTGAAAAATAAGATACTCCTTACGACTGATGTAAAGAGTATCCCCTTGTAATAATAAAAATTATAACTATAACGTATGATACTACTTTTTAGGCTTAGATAGAACGAGACGGAAACCGGTAGCTTTATTCTTGGAGTCGGGTTTTACTCTCGATCCGCGGAAAGCAGAGCGACAGTGAGCGACAGGATTGAGATAATTGCCGCCGCGTACGACATGGAACACTCCCGTATCGGGACCTTTGGGGTTGCGGTTGTTTACCGTATCGTATTTATCGTAAAAGTCGCTACAAAACTCAGATACATTGCCGTGCATATCGTATAGCCCCCATTTGTTTGGTTTGTAAGAGCCTCCTACGACGAGTTTGTCGTCTTTTCCCTTGCCGAAATTGGCATCTTTGTCGGTAAGGTTGTTGCCCGTGTTGTACGGAGTCGTAGTAGTAGCACGGCAAGCGTATTCCCACTCGGCTTCGGTCGGCAGGCGGTAGTCTTTACCCGTGGATTCGTTGAGTTTCTTTATGAAAGTCTGTACCTCGTCCCAACTTACTTCGATTACGGGCAGGTCGTCGTCTTTGGGGTCTTTCGAAGAAGTTCCCATCACGGCATTCCACTGCTTTCGAGTGATTTCGTACGGATTGATATAGAATGTATCGAGTGCTACCCTGTGTATTATTTCGTCGGGTTGGTGCTGCGGGTCGTTAGCCGCATCGCTACCCATAAGGAAATTGCCTTCGGGCAACTCTACGAAACCGAACTTGACACCAGCAACCTCACAATCGGGCGAGAATACGGGCGGTGGGGGAGG
>CAJPNS010000094.1 GCA_905372135.1 Porphyromonadaceae bacterium
TTTTTAAGACAGCGATTATATAGAAAAATAGTAAATTTGCCAGATAGTATTTATTTAACAGTCACACTTAATATGGGGAAAATTATTGCCTTAGCAAATCAGAAAGGTGGTGTAGGTAAGACTACTACGAGTATCAACCTTGCCGCCTCGTTAGCCTCGTTGGGTAAAAAAGTCTTGGTTGTAGACGCCGACCCACAAGCAAATACTTCGTCGGGGTTGGGTATAGACGTAGCAAACATCAAAACGACTATATATGAGTGCCTTGCCGATGATATCGATCCGAAAACGGCAATACTGAAAACCGATTTCAAAGACTTAGACCTCATTCCTTCGCATATCAACTTGGTAGGTGCAGAGATAGAGATGATAGAGATAGACGACCGCGAAAAAAGGCTCAAAAACGTATTGAATATCATAAAGCCCGACTACGACTATATCCTTATCGACTGCGCCCCGTCGCTCGGACTGATAGTGGTCAACTGTCTGACGGCTGCCGATAGCGTAATTATCCCCGTACAATGCGAGTATTTTGCCCTCGAAGGAATCGGTAAACTACTCAATACCATAAAGATAATAAAAAACAAACTAAATCCAGACCTTAATATCGAAGGCTTTTTGCTCACTATGTACGATTCTCGTTTGCGTTATGCCAATCAGGTGGCAAATGAGGTAAGAAACCATTTCGGCGACTTGGTATTCGACACGATGATTACAAGAAACGTAAAACTATCTGAATCAACATCGTACGGACAACCCGTAATGGTTTACGATAAAGAATCGAAAGGCTCTACCGATTATATCAGATTAGCTAACGAATTGATAGATAGAAACAACAAAAAAAGTCAATAAACCACATACGATGAAAAAACAAGCATTAGGAAGAGGTCTCAATGCACTGATAAATACCGAAGAGGTAAAGACAGAAGGCAGTACCAATATCAATGAGATTGATATTGAGCTGATTGAGGCTAATCCCAATCAACCACGAACAGACTTCGACGAAGACGAATTGGCAGAACTATCGGACTCCATAAAAGAGGTCGGAATAATCACTCCCATAACTCTGAGAAAGATAGATGAGTCTCACTATCAGATTATTGCAGGTGAGCGTCGCTATAGAGCTGCGAAGATGGCAGGCCTCGAGAAAATGCCCGCATACATACGTACCGCCAACGACGAACAGACACAAGTAATGGCTCTGATAGAAAACATCCAAAGAGCAGACTTAAACGCTATGGATATAGCCCTTGGTTATCAGAAGGCTATGACCGATTTCGACCTTACTCAAGAAAAGTTGAGCCATAAAATCGGTAAAAATCGTGCTACTATCGCCAATTTTCTCAGACTGCTCAAGCTACCGGCAGAGATACAGTTGGGGCTCAGAGACAGGAAGATAGATATGGGGCACGCCAAAGCCATATTGGGTTTGAGCGACAATACCACTGCACAAATAAAAGTGTATCACGAAGTTATCAACAACAACCTGAGTGTAAGAGATACCGAAGCATTGGTAAAAAAAATATCCTTAAAAGGCGATACCGCTGCTATCGGTAGCGCTAAGACGCCTCGATTCGTGTCGGAAGAGTACACCAAGCTCAAAGATGAGCTTACACAACTCTTCAACACAAGAGTAAGCCTACAATACAATGAGCAAGGTAAAGGGAAAATATCGTTGTCGTTCGACTCAGACGACGATCTAATGCGAATAATGTCGATTTTAGATAAACTTAAAATAGATTGAAGTACAAAATAAGAGTATTGTTGTTTGTAGCTGCAGCATGCATTGTATCGAGCGATGTGGAGGGGATAAACATTTTTTCGTATTCCGCAGATACCACAGATACAAATGTCGGCAAAGCGTTTGCGTATCGAAACGATTCTATTACACTGATTACCGCCGATACCGTAATACAAGGCAGCAACATACGTTCAATCACTCCCTTCGATAGTGGCGATAGTATCTCTATCGGCATCAAATCGAAGAAAAAACTATTTGTTCCTTCGCCCGACAAGGCTATGTGGTATGGGCTTATTTTCCCCGGACTGGGGCAGATATACAATCGTAGATATTGGAAATTGCCTATCGTATACGGTGGATTTGTTGGTTTAGCATACGGTATCAGTTGGCACGATAAATACTATCGGCAGTATCGGCAATACTACAGAGATATTACCGATACCAACCCAAACACAAAAAGTTACGAAGAGCTATACAATAAATACGGCTCAAGTGCCGTTACAGAATCGCAAATCAAAGACTATATGGACAATTTACGACGTTATCGCGACCTATATATAATAGGTACGGTAGCTTTTTATGCTATAACAGTGTTAGATGCCTTTGTAGATGCCTCTTTGGCAAATTTCGACATTTCGCCCGATTTATCTATGAGGCTGTCTGCTACTATGTTACCCGATTGCGATAAATCCGTAAAGCCGGCTATGAGATTAAATATTAGTTTTTAAAAGTTTTGTGTATTGTTGAATCTAAATATATTTAAATGCGTTAAGTTATTATGGTAAGGAAGAGTATTGTATTGTTATTGTTTATAAGTGTCGTCATCTGTCGGAATACGTATGCCAACAACGATAAGAAAAACATTTGGGCTAAATACCAACCGATAAATATCGATACGGTAGTAATAGTGCCTACCGACTACGAAAAGGCTATATTCGACTTTATGAACGAATGGTATATCAAAAAAACGGAAAAATCGAAATGCAAGAGAGATAGCTTAATGCCTGTGTTTTACGACGATAAAACATATATCGATCGTTTGCAAAAACTTCCGTATCGTATCGAAATGCCATACAACAACGTAGTACGATTGTTTATAAATAAATATGCCGAACGCATAAGACAAGTAGAATATATGACCGGACTCGGAGAGAGGTACTATTTTGCTATATTCGAACACGCTTTGGCTAAATACGACTTACCTTTGGAACTCAGATTCTTACCCATCATCGAATCGGCTCTTAACCCCAAAGCTATTTCGAGCGCAGGAGCCGGCGGATTGTGGCAATTTATGATTGGAACGGGCAAAATGTACGACCTGGAAATCAATTCTTTAGTCGACGACAGATTCGACCCCAGAAAGTCGTCGGATGCTGCAGCTCGCTATCTGAGAGACCTTTACACCATTTACGACGACTGGCATCTGGTAATAGCCGCCTACAACTGCGGTCCGGGCAACGTGGCACGCGCCATCAGGAAATCGGGCGGAAAAACGGGATATTGGGAAATCTATCCGTATCTGCCGAAAGAGACTCGCGGATACGTACCTATCTTTATAGCAGCAAATTACATTATGAACTATTACAATAAACATAATGTATGCCCGGCGATACCTACCTTCATACAGACAACCGACACTGTAGTAATAAACAAACGCCTTCACCTGATGCAAGTAGCTAATATACTGAACATTCCAATCGAAGAGCTGCGCTTTTACAACCCTCAGTATAAACGAGATATAATTCCCGGAGATATAAAGCCTTACAGCATAGTGTTGCCAATGAATAAGATTCAGGAGTTTGCAAACAATATCGACAGCATATTCGCACACAACGCCGAAAATCTTACGAAAAAACAAGTGATAGCCGAACCTGCTACTGCACAACACGATAGCACACAATCAAATACCAAATCCAAGTCCAAGTCTAAATCGAAATCCAAGTCTAAAACAGATAAATCGTCGGCTAACACGTCGCATAAAGTGCAGAAAGGTGAAAACCTGAGTACTATCGCACGCAAACACAATACAACCGTAGCAAAAATCAAAAAAGCCAATGGCTTATCTTCCGACAACATCAGAGAGGGACAACGGCTAAAAATACCTAAATAAACAAATGTACGTCAACTGATTACACACACAACCAATATCAATATGATATACATCTATTTGCGTAATAATCGTATACATTTGGCAATTAACTAAAAAAGACGTACCTTTGCAGACTATTTTTGATAAAACACGATAAGTAGCAATAACAGTTTAATTAATAATAATTTAAATACAAAACACAATGAATTTAAGTAACATCAAACCGGCAGCAGGTTCGGTAAAAACGAACAAAAGATTAGGTCGTGGTGTTGCATCAGGCAAGGGTGGAACATCTACCCGTGGGCACAAAGGTGCAAAGTCGCGTTCGGGTTATTCTCGTAAAATAGGTTTCGAAGGCGGTCAGATGCCATTGCAACGTCGTCTACCGAAATTCGGATTCAATCCTATCTCGAGAACAGAATACAAAGGTATTAATCTATTTGCTTTACAGGCTCTTGCAGACGAAAAGAAACTCAATGCAGTTTCCGTACAGACTCTTATTGAAGCAGGTATGATAAGCAAAAAGCAGAAAGTAAAAATCCTGGCAAAAGGAGAATTGACCGCCAAACTCAACGTAGAGGCTCACGCTTTCTCTAAAACAGCTCAGGAGGCTATCGAAAAAGCAGGTGGAACCGTTAAAATCGTAGAATAATGAAAATTATCGAAACCATTAAAAATATCTGGAAGATAGAAGACCTACGCACAAAACTGGGTATAACTCTCTTGTTTATACTAATTTATCGCTTTGGCTCTTTTATTGTACTTCCGGGTATAGACCCATCGTATCTGGCATCGCTCAAACAACAGACCTCAGGCGGTCTGCTCTCGTTGCTCGATATGTTTTCGGGGGGAGCATTCTCCAATGCATCGATATTTGCCTTGGGTATAATGCCTTATATCTCTGCATCAATCGTGGTGCAACTGCTCGGTATTGCCGTTCCTTACTTCCAAAAGATGCAAAAAGAGGGTGAAAGCGGACGCCGAAAAATCAACCAGATAACTCGTTATCTCACAGTGGCTATACTGCTTTTCCAAGGTCCGTCTTATTTGGTAAACCTCAAAGTACAGATAGGTCAGGTTATGGGAGGCATCCCCGACGCTCTCAATAGCTTCTGGGGCTTCACATTGCCGTCGATAATAATACTTTGTGCCGGTTCTATGTTTGTAATGTGGCTCGGAGAACGAATAACCGACAAAGGCATAGGCAACGGTATATCAATGCTTATTATGATAGGTATAATCGCCCGTCTACCGCAAGCTATTACTCAAGAGTTTATCGTAAAACTCGGCGAAAACGGTGCCGGAGGTCCTATTATGTTCCTTATCGAACTTGTAGTATTTGTCGTGGTAATAGCCTTTGCAGTACTTCTGGTACAAGGCACACGCAAAATACCCGTACAACAGGCAAAAAGAGTGATCGGCAATAAACAATACGGAGGCGTTCGTCAGTACCTGCCTTTGAAAGTAAATGCCGCAGGAGTAATGCCTATCATCTTCGCTCAAGCTATAATGATGGTGCCGGTTCTGTTTACTCTTGGTAATCAAGAACCTGGCGGTTTCATACGTGCACTTATCAATGTAGAAGGTTTTTGGCACAACTTCATATTAGCTCTGTTTATAATTGCATTCACGTATTTCTATACTGCTATCACGTTCAATCACAATCAGATAGCCGACGAAATGAAGCGCAACAATAGCTTTATCCCTGGCGTAAAACCCGGAAAACAGACATCGGAATATATCGATATGATAATGTCGAGAATAGTACTACCCGGTTCTATTTTCTTGGCTCTCATTGCTATTATGCCTGCCTTTGCAAGAATTTTCGGTATCACTACCGGTTTTTCGCAATTCTTCGGTGGCACATCGTTGTTGATTTTGGTAGGTGTGGTGCTCGATACACTTCAACAAATAGAGTCTCACCTACTTATGAGACACTACGACGGACTCCTAAAATCGGGTAGCCGCATCAAAGGACGTTCGGGATCGATAGCAGCTTATTGAAAGTTACTTGTTAGTTATTAATAGAAAAGAGAAACCATATCTACACAGAGGTTTCTCTTTTTTATTTTCCGATGCTTTCGAACTTACTACCCTGAATGGCACCAAGTTCGGCCATTCGCTTTTCGAGTTTGTGTACAAATTCGAAGTTTTTTATATTCCAATTCGGAGCAACAAGCCACTCCGACGTCGACTGCGATATAAATCTATCGAGAGCTATATCGGGCGAAAGACGTTCTATAAAATCTATCAGTAAATCAATATATTCATCTAAAGTAAACAACCGATAACTATCGGGAGCAGCCATATATCGGCTACATAAAACAGTATCTTTAATTATCTGTAACTGATGGATTTTGAGGACATTTATAGGTAACTGCGATATTTTCAGCGCATGTGTCATAATCTCGTCTCTATCCTCACCCGGCAGCCCCAAAATAAGATGAGCCCCCACCGTGATACCTCGGCGAGCAGTCTCTTCGATAGCCCACACGGAATCTTCGAATGTATGCCCGCGATTTATCTCTGCCAAAGTCCGATTGCTTGTACTCTCTACGCCATACTCTACCAGCACATAACGACTCTTCGAGAGTTCGGCGAAATAGTCGAGCAAAGGCTCCGACACACAATCGGGGCGTGTCCCTACGGCAATACCTATTACGTCGCTATTCGATAGTGCCCTAAGGTATTTGTTTTTCAATATATTGATACTCTCATACTCATCGGTATGGCTCTTACCTGCTCCGATATAAGTATTCGTATAACTCTGGAAATAAGCTATATACTTTTGCGACTTATATTTACTGAAGAAACGTATCCCCTCCTCTATCTGCTCCTCGATAGATGTAGCCGTATTGCAGTACGACGGCGAAAAACTATGATTATTGCAATAGATACATCCGCCGATACCTTTGGAACCGTCTCTATTGGGGCAAGTAAAACCCGCATTTACAGATATTTTCTGTACTCGGCAGCCAAACTGTTTGCTCAATATATCGGTGTATTTATTGTACATACGTGCACTATCGTAAAGTAGAGTACAAAAGTACTATTTTTCGGCAAAAACAATAAGGCGGAAGACCGCAAGGTTAAACTAAGTTAAATATTTGTTTGCCTAAAAATTTTATGTATACATTTGCATATTATTAATTT
>CAJPNS010000095.1 GCA_905372135.1 Porphyromonadaceae bacterium
AAGCTATTCCTGAAGCCAGAGCTATAAAAAGCCTAAAAAACACATTCTTAGCGATAAAATCTCTCATCGACAACGAAAGTATGAAATTTTCAAAGTGATTTACCGAGTATTTTATAAAAACTCTTCGGCAAAGTTAAGTATAAATTTCAATACCGAATATTGTTGCCGTTTTCTTGCTTGATATGTTAGATAAATGGCACTATTGGAGCGGGATGTTCGTTTTCGTAATGAAGTATTTTTGTCTGTCTTTCTTTGTATAATTATCGATTTTTCTTAAAAGTGATACAGTAAAACTTGTTATCCCACAGTAGTTGGGTCTGTTTCTCCTCTACCGAAGAGGGAATACAAGCCTCTATGTCCGATAAATCTACCGTTTTGTCTTCGAAATAAGACTTCGAAAATATACTTTTCTTGTATTGTTGCTCGACAAAATCGGCTGTCTCGTCGGCTATGAGAAGTCTGCTTCCTGTTTTTGCCACACGAATCATCTCTTGCACAGCACGGGCTTTGTCGTTGAAGAAGTTGATGCCTCCTATATGGAAAACCATATCAAAGGTATTATCCGCAAAAGGCAAATCTTCGGCAGGGCATTGAACGAGGGTCAAATTGGTTCTCTTCTGCCATTGCTTTTTGCATTTTTTGAGCATTCCTATCGAAATATCTGCCCCATAAAGGTCTATAGTATGCAAATCTATGTCTTTGGGAATATAACGTAGGTCTGCTCCCGTACCAATGGATACATACAGCACCGAAATATTGTTCTTCCATTCCAATTTGCTCATTAGCTCGGTACGAAGATGGTCGATAGTATTTCCGTATTTGAGTTTTCCTATCCACTTTTCGGCAAAATCATAAACGAATGACATCCAATCGTACATTTTCATATATTTTTGGTTGTCTCCGCTAATAAAATCATCATTCATACAACAAAAAATACCATTTGCTTGCTGTATCTCTTCTAATTTTATATTTGGTTTTAGTTTTTGGATGATATTGGTTGTCATACAAACTACTTTTGGGATTCAAGATAACTTTAAGAGGTTGATTACAGAAATTCTTGAACTAATTTTTTAGATTTTTCTATCTTTCAGCGGAAAGAACGGGATTCGAACCCGTGAAGCGCTTTAGACGCTTACACGCTTTCCAGGCGTGCCTCTTCAACCACTCGAGCATCTTTCCTTTTTTGTCCGTAAAAACGGCTGCAAAGTTAATAAAATTATCCTATTCCGAAAAGCTCTTTTGCCGAAAGTGTTGTAATTTCATCTACTCGCTCTTCGGTATGGTCGAAAACTTGCGCCATTTTTTTCAACACCTCTACCATAAATTTAGGTTCGTTTCTTTTGCCTCTGTACGGCACGGGAGCGAGGTAAGGAGCGTCCGTTTCGAGCAGTAAACGACTGATACCTACCGATTTGATTATTTCGGGCAGATTGGTGTTTTTGTACGTAAGCACTCCGCCTATGCCGAGGTAAAATCCGAGTTTGGTAACATAGGCAGCTTCCTGAATGCCTCCCGAAAAACAGTGAAACACACCTCTTGGCGTATGATTGCCAAAATACCGCAACACCTCGAACACTTCGGCAAAAGCTTTGCGAACGTGAATAATGACAGGCAGATTGAGCTCCAAAGCCCACTGTAACTGCGTTTTAAAAACCTCTTTCTGTTCATCGATAAACGACGTTTCCCAATACAAATCGAGACCGATTTCGCCTATTGCAATATATTTTTTTGCCGTCAATCTATTTTTAATAGTCTCTAATTCAGTCGTATAATCGTTATTTACACTTGTAGGGTGCAACCCCATTGCCGAGAAGCAAAAATCGGGATATTGCTCCTGCATCGTCTCGAGGCGGTCTATGGTACTGCTGTCTACATTTGCCAGAATCACATTCCTTACTCCTACATCTACTGCCTCTTTTACAACACGTTGGCGGTCTTCGTCAAATTCTTCACTGAATATATGCGAGTGTGTATCAATCATTTGAGTGTATCTTTATATGAATTTGTTCGAAATATTTTTCAGTTGTTCTATTTTTCCAACATCAGTTACTTGTAAATCAGGTTGTTCGTATCCTATTATCGACTCAGTGCTACACACAGATATATAGAAATCCGTTATCGAAAAAGGACTTTTAAAATCCTTCATCAAAGAAAATATCTTGGGCGAAATAATGTGTATGCCATTGAAAGCTAACTCTTTATACTTGTCTGCATCTAAGTTGGCGAATGGTGTTTTCAGTTCACCCGTTACGGCATTCTGCCAACCGACCAAACGATTGTAGGTGTCGAATAGTAAATAACGGCTTGTCGGTCTGTTGCTTACAAGTATAGTTGCTAAACTTTCGTTATTGTGTTGCCTGTAAAATGTTTTTAAATCGACATTAGATATTATATCTACGTTGTATGCTAAAAAAGGCTCATTTCCAATAAGTTTCTCGGCAAACGAGATACCGCCGCCCGTATCGAGCAGCTGCTCTTTCTCGTGCGAGATGGTGATCTCGACTCCGAAATCGATCTTCTCCACAAAATCGAAAATCTGCTCTGCAAAATGATGAGCATTGACCACAATTCGCTGAAATCCTGCATCTTTTATCTTCTCTATTGCAATCTGTAATAGCGGTTTCCCCGCAATCTCTACCAAAGCTTTGGGGCGTGTGTCGGTAAGCGGTCTCAGACGAGTACCCAAACCGGCGGCAAAGATAAAAGCAGTTTTTTTATTGTATTTCATTGTGTTTTAGCTTTATATCCACATCGAGTTGCTTCAAATGCTCTGCCAGACTTTCGGCACAGAATACCGAACGATGTTGCCCGCCCGTACAGCCGAAAAACACGGCAAGATGAGTAAAACCTCTCTTCGAGTATACCATTATACTATTGTCTACCAAGGCATAAACATTATCCAAAAAACTCAGAACATCGCTTCTGGTAAGCAGAAAATCTCTGACGGCTTGGTCTTTGCCTGTAAGGTGCTTGTATTCGGCGTATCTACCGGGGTTATGTATAGCCCGACAGTCGAATACGTAACCACCGCCATTGCCCGAATAGTCGTGCGGAACGCCGCCTTTTTTATACGAAAAACTCTCTATCTGCACAGTGAGCCTGTCTGTCGTATCCCGTGTACCGACACCGACAGCGTTTTTCAACTCCGCAATACAGTAATTATCAAACACTTGCGAGATATAAGGCAATTCGCCGAATGGGAGCAGTTTGTTGATATTACGCAGAGCCGGCGGGATAGACTCTATGAAATGAGCTTTTTTCTCTATCAATCCCCTAAAACCGTAAGCACCAAGTACCTGCAACAGACGGAATAGTACAAAATATCGTAACTTAGCCTCAAAATCGGCTCTGCTGATTTTACGATACTTCTGCAATCTATCTAAATAAGTATCAATAAGCTCATTACGCAGTTGGTCTGAAAAATTCGCTTTTGCCTGCCACAGAAAAGAAGCAACGTCGTAATAAATAGCTCCTCGTCGCCCACCCTGATAATCAATAAAATATGGGTTGCCATCGACCAACATAACGTTGCGACTCTGGAAGTCGCGATACATAAAAGCCTCGTCGCCCGACGATTGCAGTATTATTTGGCACAGTTTCTCGAAATCGTTTTCCAGAGCAATCTCGTCCGGCTCCACCCCGACAGCCTTCAAAAAACAGTATTTGAAGTAGTTGAGGTCGAACATTACATTACGCCTGTCCAGCTCAGATTGCGGATAACACACCGAAAAATCGAGCTTGTCGGCAACCTTAAACTGTATGTCGGGCAGATAGGCTATCGTTCGGTGCAGTATCGCCTGCTCTTCGGGGGAGAAGACGCCGCTTTGCCGCCCTTCCGCTATACGGTCGAAAAGCACAGTATCGCCCAAATCCGTCTGCAAATAACATAAATAATCGTCGGATACAGCCAAAACTCTTGGCGACGGGATACCCTGCCGTTCGAAAACTTTAGAAATCTCCACAAAAGCCCTATTTTCACGAGCATCTACCCCTACGACGCCTATCACAGAGGGACTACCCACTGCCGACAGTCTGAAATACTGTCGATTACTACCGGATTGTGCCATGGGCGATATTTCCGATGCTTCCACACCGAATAGCTTGCGGTACAGAGCGATAAGTTGTTTTCTATTGTTGTTCATTAAAAAACTGATGTCGAATATGTTGTATTATCTCAGAATATCGGGCAAAATTAATAATAAAATCTCGGAAGGAGAATGTATTCTTGTACGTAGAGCCATTTGTAGATTTAAACGAGTAGATATGCCAATGAAATAGGGTAGTGTATGGGTATCGCGTGTTGTGGAAAAAGAGTACTTTTGTATTCCGATTTACACTATTATTTTCAAAATGAAATCTATAAAAGAGATATACAGAATAGGCAACGGACCGTCGAGCAGCCATACGATGGGACCTAAACGTGCGGCACAGCTTTTTCTGGACAAGCATCACGATGCCGACAAGTTTGTGGCGACGCTATACGGAAGCCTTGCAGCAACGGGTAAAGGACACCTTACCGATGCCGCTATCCTAGATGTGCTCAGTCCTGCGGCTACGACTACGATAGAGTGGCAGCCGAATGTCTTTCTGCCATTTCATCCGAATGCCGTCAAGTTCGAGTCGTACAACCGTGCTGGCGATGTTACCGACTCGTGGACGGTATACAGCATAGGTGGCGGTACTCTGTCTGACGGTACCAAAATAATTGGTCTCGACGAACAGAGAAACCGCAATATTTACGATAAAAACAAGATAACCGATATTTTGCAATGGTGTAAGGAGACGGGCAAAACATATTGGGAATATGTCGAAGAGTGTGAAGACAGTGATATATGGGACTACCTGAGCCACGTATGGCAGGTGATGAGTGCCGCTGTCAGGCGTGGACTCGAGAGCGAAGGAGTATTGCCAGGTCCGCTGGCTCTGACCCGTAAGGCATCTACTTATTATATCAAAGCAAAAGGGTACAAAGACTCGTTGCAGTCGCGTGGGCTTGTATTTGCCTATGCATTAGCCGTTTCGGAAGAGAATGCCTCGGGCGGCGAGATAGTAACGGCTCCTACCTGCGGTTCGTCGGGTGTGATACCGGCAGTACTGTATCACCTCCATAAGTCGCACGAATTCACCGAAAAACGTATATTGCGGTCGTTGGCAACGGCGGGGCTTTTCGGCAATACTGTCAAAGCTAATGCCTCTATCTCGGGAGCCGAAGTAGGTTGTCAGGGTGAGATAGGTGTGGCTTGTGCTATGGCGGCAACGGCTGCCTGTCAGTTGTTTGGAGGCAGTCCGGCTCAGATAGAGTACGCCGCCGAGATGGGTCTGGAGCATCATCTCGGTATGACGTGCGACCCCGTCTGCGGACTCGTGCAGATACCCTGTATCGAACGAAATGCTTATGCCGCTGCTCGTGCCCTCGATGCCAATCTTTACTCCAATTTTACAGATGGGGTGCATCGTGTGTCGTTCGACCGCGTAGTGGAGGTGATGAAAGAGACCGGACACGATATACCGTCGCTCTACAAAGAGACAGGTGAAGGAGGCTTGGCAAAAGGTCATAAGTTGATAATCTGAGGAATTGTTTATTACATAATTATATATAGTAGAGATGAACGAGGGCGAGAAAGTAATGATAGAGAAGATGATATCTATCTATTGTAGGAAGAGACACAATACGACCGACGCTTTGTGTACCGATTGTGCCCAATTATTAGCTTACGCTTCTCGTCGTTTGGATAAATGCCATTTCGGCGAAGACAAACCCGTGTGCAAAGTTTGCCCCATACATTGCTACGAACCTGAGATGAGGCGACGTATACGGGAGGTTATGCGTTTCGCGGGTCCACGAATGATGTTGGTATATCCCCTGTATACTATAAAACATTTTTACAAAGAACATAAACGCAAAAAGACAAAGCGGTGAACGATGTTGGACGTTATTGTAAAATATATTACGGATAACTATATAGAGGCTCTCGGCGTGTTGCTGAGTTTCTGTTATATGTTTTTCTCGGTCAGGGGCAAGATATGGCTTTGGATTTTCGGCTTTTTGTCGTCGATATGTTACCTGATAGTCTTCTATCGGAGTAAGTTTTATGCTATGGGCTCACTGCAACTATACTATGTGGCGATGAGCATCTATGGCTTCTATTTTTGGATAACCAAGAGAGAAGAGGATAGCACGGAGTTTGTCAGGGTATCGAAGATGAGTAAGAGTCAGGCAGTAGTATCGTTTGCCATAGCAATGGTATGTTTCGGGGCACTTTTCTTCGTAATAAAGAACTATACCGAGTCGCCCGTTCCTTTAGGCGATTCGCTTACTGCGTCGCTTTGTATCGTAGGCACTTGGTTGCTGGCACGTAAGGTGGTCGAGAATTGGCTCTTTTTCATCGTTGCCGATACCGTTTGTATCGCCCTTTTCTTCTTTCAGCAGATGTACCTTACTTCGCTGCTTTTTGTCGTTTACGATATAATGGGCATAGCAGGATATTACCGTTGGCGGCGGCAACTAAGTACTCAGTGACGTTTTTTGAGGAGGCAAAGATGATGAAGCTGATTACCACCGACGATGGCTCGAACACCGTACTAATATCCTCGATAGGAGAGACTTATCACTCCACGTTCGGGGCGATACAAGAGTCGGAGCACGTATTTATAGAGTCGGGGCTAAGGCTTTGCCACAAGAAACGTCCGACTCTGCTCGAGGTAGGCTTTGGTTCGGGACTCAATGCCTATCTGACGATG
>CAJPNS010000096.1 GCA_905372135.1 Porphyromonadaceae bacterium
TAACAATATTGCTAAAACTTTTCTCATATACATTTTTTTTTATTATTACTTAATATTCAACTTATTATATTTCTTACAAAAAACGTACCTGTTACAACACGGCATCTATCCTGCTCATCGCCTCTTTGGTTGCATCGTAGGTATTGAACGTCGACAGGCGGAAATAGTTCTCGCCGCAATCGCCAAAGCCCACACCCGGAGTCCCTACGACGTACAGCTCATTGAGCAGATAATCGAAAAACTCCCACGACCCCATACCATTCGGGCAACGAAACCACACATAAGGCGAATTGACCCCACCCGAATAGAAAATACCTTTCTTGTCGAGTACATCTATTATCAGTCTGCTGTTTTTCTTGTATTCGGCTATATTACGGTCGGCATCAGCCATTCCTGCCTCCGAGAGAGCAGCTACGACACCTCGCTGCTGCGGGTAAGGAGCGCCGTTGTATTTTGTAGTCTGGCGTTGTTGCCACATCTTGTTGAGCGATATGCCGCCCGACACAAGTTCCATAGGCACAATGGTATATCCGCTACGCACACAGGTGAAACCCGCCGTCTTCGACAGGCTGCCAAACTCTATGGCACAGGTACGGGCACCCTCGATACAGAATATGGAATGAGGCTTGTCGTCTTCTTCGATAAAACGCTCATAAGCATTGTCGTACAATATAACCGCACCACAACCATTGGCATAATCGACCCACGTTTTCAGTTGCGCATAATCGAATGTGGCACCCGTAGGGTTGTTGGGTGAACAGAGGTATATCATATCCGCCTTACAGTCGGGAGGCGAAGGCAAAAAGTTGTTGTCGGCAGTGCAAGGCAGATATATTATCTTCTGCCCGTCCATAAGCGAAGTAGCTTTGTACAAAGGATATACAGGGTCGGGCACGAGCACGGTATTGGCTCCTTTCTCGAACAAGTCGGTGATGTTGGCAATATCCGACCCGATACCGTCGCCGATGGTTATCTCGTCCATTTGCAGCTCCACGCCGTAACGCCTATAATACTCTACGACAGCATTTCGTGCAAAGCCGTAGCCAAGCTCCGGTCCGTAGCCTCTGAACGTCTCTTTGTGTTTAAGTTCCTCGAAAGCACCGATGATGGCATCTGCCACAAAAGGCGACAGCGGTAGCGTCACATCGCCGATACCGAGCTTTATGAGCGGTTTGTCGGGATTTGCCTCCACGAAACGTTTGGTACGTACGGCAATCTCCGTAAAGAGATAGTTTTCTTCGAGTTTCGAGTAATTAGTATTTAATTTCATTACTATTCTTTATAACTTATATCATTGATACACTGCCACTACAATCGGTCGGTTGCAAATGGGGGTCTATCAGAAACAATAGCGAACACCCAGAGCGAAAGCCCACAATCCGGGAGTGTGGTAACCGAAACCGATTTTCTGCGAGTACTGTGGGGTTTCTCCCGACTTGCCTACGTCGGGATTATTACCGTTCGGGTAGTATAGTTTACCTATCTCTATACCTACGAGCGGACGATAGTCGAGCGATATGGCAAGCGGTATATCGAAACGATATTCGAGTCCGAGCTGTGCTGCCATACCACCGAATCCATAGCGTCGGAGTGCTTTGTGATTGAATTTACGTTCGATATAGTCGGGCGCTTTGGGATCTAAAGATCTGGGATACCAAGCATTATTGTTGTCGCCCCAGATGAAGCCCACTCCCAAACCCAGACCGCCATATACCGAAAAAGCAGAGTTGCCTACCGCTTGGCTTAGCCAGTTGTATGTCCATGTGATTTGCAGCCCTTTGGCATAGAAAGAGCCGACATCGAACTGCACGAAACGCTTTCCGTAGTGTATTCCCTGCTGGAAAGAGAGCTCTTGGTTGCCCCCAATCCTGATACCGATAGCTCTAGGCTGAGCTATGGAAACTGCTGCTGTGGCAGTAGTTATGAGTAAAATCAAAAATAATCTTTTCATAGATAAATCTTTTTATTGGTTTGAAAAATATATTTATTATCTGTATTATTCGGCTTCGACGTTTAGATTGTTTACGATAAAGTCGCGTCGTTCCTGTGTGTTGTCGCCCATATAGAAACGCAACATATCGGAGACGGCATCTTCTTTTCGCAGCGTAACTCTATCGAGACGCATATTCTTGCCTATAAATGTTTTAAACTCATCGGGGTCTATTTCGCCAAGCCCTTTGAAACGTGTGATTTCGGGGTTCGCTCCGAGGCTCGCGATAGCCTTGTCTCGCTCTTCTTCGGAGTAGCAGTATACGGTCTCTCGTTTGTTTCTTACACGAAAAAGAGGTGTCTGCAATATGTGTACGTGTCCTTTTTTCACCAATTCGGGGAAAAACTGTAGGAAAAAGGTCATTATCAGCAGTCTTATATGCATACCGTCGACATCGGCATCGGTAGCGATTATTACCTTGTTGTAGCGTAAACCTTCCAGACCGTCTTCGATATTGAGAGCTGCCTGCAACAGATTGAATTCCTCGTTTTTATATACTATCTGCTTAGTCTCGCCAAACGAGTTCAGCGGCTTGCCTCGAAGCGAGAATACAGCCTGTAGGTTCGGGTCGCGAGTCTTTGTGATAGAGCCACTTGCAGAGTCGCCCTCGGTAATGAAGATACAAGTCTCTTCTTTGTCTTGGCTATTGCTGTTGTTGAAATGCACTCGGCAGTCGCGCAACTTCTTGTTGTGCAGACTTACTTTCTGTGCCGTCTTACGAGCTGCTTTTGTAACGTTTGCTATCGCTTTACGCTCTTTTTCAGACTCTTGTATCTTCTTGAGCAATACTTCGGCAACATCGTGATTCATATGCAAATATCGGTCTACTTCACGTGTTACGAAGTCGCCGACAAACTTCTGTATGGTCGTGCTGTTTGGGTCTTGCGAATCGATTTTAGTGGAACCGAGCTTCGTTTTGGTTTGGCTCTCGAACACAGGGTCTTGCACCGAGATAGATATCGCCGCTACGAGTCCCATACGAATATCGGCATACTCCATATTTTTACCGTAAAACTCGCGGATACATTTGCCGAAATTTTCGCGAAATGCACTCTGATGAGTCCCGCCGTGTATCGTATGTTGCCCATTTACAAAGGAGTAATACTCTTCGCCATATTGGTTTGTATGAGTGAAAGCTATCTCTATATCGTTGTCTTTGAGGTGTACGATAGGATACAGTGAGTCGTTGGTGATTTTCTCGTCGAGCAGGTCGAGCAGCCCGTTCTGCGAAGTCATCTTACTGCCGTTGAAGTCGATAGATAGCCCCAAATTCAGATAGCAGTAGTTTTTGAGCATTTCTGTAATCGTCTCGTTTCTGTAGGCGAAGTTCTCGAATATCTGATCGTCGGGTTTGAATACTATCTCCGTACCGTCTTTTTCCGAAGTCGGTTCGGGCGAATTGTCTTCCGACAATACTCCACGACGAAAAACGGCACTCTTCATCATACCGTCTCTGAACGATTTTACCGAAAAATACTCCGATAAGGCATTCACTGCTTTGGTACCTACACCGTTGAGTCCCACGCTCTTGTTGTATCCCGATGTAGTATATTTACCTCCGGTATTCATCACCGACACGGCTTTTACCATGGAGTTTTGAGGTATGCCACGCCCATAGTCGCGTACTCTTACCGTATTGTCGACCACTGTTATATCTATCGACGAACCGTACTTCATTCTGAATTCGTCTATCGAATTATCTATTATCTCCTTGAGCAACACATATATACCATCGTCGGCAGACGAACCGTCGCCCAACTTACCTATATACATACCCGGACGTAAGCGGACATGTTCCAAGTCTTCGAGGTGGACTATCGCTTCGTCTGAATAAGCATCTTTCGACTGTGATAAATCGTTGTGGTCTACCATTTTCCGATCGCAGATATTATGTATATGTCAATGAATCTTTTATTTCCGTACTCTTTTCGAGCGTACAAAAGTAATACTATTTTTTCAATTACACCACAGCTAAGCCGATAGCTCCGACGGTACGAATTCGTATGTCGAAAGTAACCAATATACTACAGCATCTATACTCCCAAAATAGTCCGGATACTTACGACTTACCATTCTCGGCATTATAAACAAAAGAGGGTGACAAACGTCTGTTTCACACCCTCTTTAATTTTTACGCAAAAAACGCTTACTTTCTTAT
The DNA here is from genome assembly GCA_905372135.1 of Porphyromonadaceae bacterium. Taxonomy (GTDB): domain Bacteria; phylum Bacteroidota; class Bacteroidia; order Bacteroidales; family Paludibacteraceae; genus F0058. The sequence continues at coordinate 4,149 of CAJPNS010000096.1, forward strand.
ACCCAATTCTTTGATGATTTTACGATAACGCTCGATATCTTTCATTTTCAGGTAGTCTAAAAGTTGGCGACGTCGACCAACAAGCATTTTCAAAGCACGTTCTGTACTATAATCTTTTTTATTCGACCTCAAATGTTCGGTCAAATGGCTGATACGGGCAGAAAATAGCGCCACCTGACTCTCTGCAGAGCCGGTATCGGTATTAGACTTTCCGTATTTTCCAAAGATTTCTTTCTTTTCTTCTGATGTTAAATACATAAATCTGAAATTATTACTTTTTTAATTGAACTGCAAAATTAATACTTTTTCTTCAATTACAAATATTTTTTTATCGCTTACCGCTTCGCCCTATCCTACCGAAACGTATTTTACCGCTAAACCAACCTTTGTCTTTGTCGAGCGAAAGCCACACAAAGAGAGGTTGCCCTACGATATGGTCTTCGGGAACAAAGCCCCAATAGCGGGAGTCGGCCGAATTGTGCCGATTGTCGCCCATCATGAAATAGTAGTCCATCTTGAAGGTATATCGGTCTGTCGGCTTGCCGTTTATAACGATATTACCTCCGTCGACACTTAGCGTATTATGTTCATAATTACGAATAATATGCTCATATATAGGCAGATTGTCGATAGTAAGACTCACTTCGGCTCCCTTCTTGGGTACTACCACAGGACCGAAATTATCGCGGTCCCAGCCATAATTGGCATACAGCGGGAAGACTTTATCGTATTTATACGTAGGCTTTGGAGCTATTCGTTCTATGTAGGGTAGAGCCTTTATTTTGCCGTACATCTCGGCAGTAAGAGGCAAATCCCAGATTTTACGAGTAGGGTCGAATTTGGAGTACGTAGAGTCGTTGTCGGGAAGATACTGAGTATATTGGCGGTCGGCTTTGCTGATGCCCAGTTTATCGAAAAATACCTCCGTAAGCGGCGTACCGTCTGTCTGTACGTAATAATTATACTGAATATTGGGGTAAGACTCCTCTTTTTTGCCGTTGATATAGTTTTGTCTGTCAATTATCTGCAAAGTATCACCAGGTATTGCTACACAGCGTTTTACGTAATTCTCGCGTCGGTCGACAGGTCGCCATACGATATCGCCGAAAACACCTTTATTTTCCATCAGAAAACGTCTGCCGAGAGCATATATATCGCCACGATACTTCGCAATATGCGTAAATATCGTATCGGGATGTATGGTACGAGCCAATATCTGCACACCTTCGTTGAATACAAGCGTATAGTAGTCCGGATTGTTTATTCTTAGCGGTACGGTATCGCCCGTAGGAAAGTTGAACACCACGATATCGCCCCGTCTCACACTGCGAAGCCCTTTGAGCCGACGATACTCCCATTGCGGGCAGTCGATATAACTCTTTGTACCCCAAGGAAAAGTATGCTGTACCAGAGGCGCCGACAGCGGAGTATTAGGTATACGAGGACCATAACTCGCCTTGCTTACAAAAAGAAAATCGCCCACGAGTAGCGTCTTCTCCAACGACGACGACGGTATTTTATAGTTCTGAAACAGATACAGATTGATGAAATATACTGCTATCAAAGCAAATACGATAGAATCTATCCACGAAAATATCGAATATAAAGTCTTGTTTTTTATACTTTTCCAGAAATCCCAAGGGATAAACTTAGTAATAAACAAATCGAATATAAACGGTAACAAAAGCAACCACCAAAAGTTGCCAACCCAGATTATAAACAGCACATAGACTATAGACCACGCACCGAATTTAATCCAGCTTTTTAAGCCTTTATTAAATCTATTATTCATATAAACAGGTATTTATCTGATTCTAAAACTTCGGCAAAGTTAACAAAACTATCGTATACTATCAAAATAATTGTTTCCCCCCCCCCACTACTCAGGAGTATACTTATTTATTATGCCGATTTGTTGCCACAACGATTTCTGTGGGCAACAATGCATTACATCTTTTTGATTATCAAAGCGCTATTCGTACCTCCGAAACCGAATGAGTTCGAAAGTATTACATCTAATTTCCAACTGCATGTCGATGGTATAATATTCAGGTTTTCAGAGTATTCGTCGGGACTCTCGAAATTGATATTCGGAGCTATGAAATCGTTTTTCATCATCAGTATCGAATAGACTATTTCGCTGGCTCCCGCCATCCAACATTCGTGCCCGGTCATCGATTTTGTCGACGATATCGGAGTTTTGTGAGAGGCAAAAATCGTATCGAGCGCCACCGCTTCGGCAGCATCGCCCTGAGGAGTAGATGTAGCATGAGCATTGATATAGTCTATATTATCGGCTTTCATGGAGGCATCTTTGAGAGCTCTGTTTATTGCCGTAATACACCCTTCGGCGCTTGGCTGCGATATATTCAGACCGTTCGAT
>CAJPNS010000097.1 GCA_905372135.1 Porphyromonadaceae bacterium
GATTGTAACGTGTTTCGTCGTCTTTGGGATTCGATTTGAGCGACTGTTTATAGGCTTCGATACTCTTTTCATATTGCTTTTCTTCCATCAGGGCATTTCCGAGATTATGAAAAGCGGCAGCTATCTGCTTTTTGTTTTTAGTTACAGATGAGGCTTTTACATATTTATCGTATGCTTCGTTGAATTTTTTCTGACGATACAGTGCGTTTCCGAGATTGAAATTAGCCGAATAGCTATCGGTATTTCGAGATATACCCTCTTCGTATTTCTTTTGAGCTTCGGTAAATTTCTGAGCCTCATATAGTTTATTGCCATCTTTTACACTCTTACTCTCTTTTTGAGCATATATATATATGCTGCATAACGATAAAATAATCAATACTTTATATCTCATATTCATTTATTTTTTTTCAAAAATATTGATACGGCTAAGTCTCTTATTTTTACGACGTAGCATAAAATATTCTATTAACAATAAAAACAATGCCAACCAGACGGGAATATAAAATTTATCGTCGTAGTCGTCGGATACGGAGTAAAACTCTCCTTTTTGCATCTTGTCTATCTCTTTTTCGAGAGTTCTTATAACAGTACTTGAGTTGCTGGCTCTCAGATATATACCGTTACCTGCAGAAGCTATTTGTCGTCCGAGATCTTCGTTGAGTTTCGATACTATTACATTGCCGTTTTTGTCTTTCATATAGTCCATTGTCCCCGCTATCGGTATGGGGCTGCCATTAGGATTGCCCACACCTATCACATTGACAGATATGTTTTTATCGGCTGCCGTCTTTGCTGCTTCTACCGCATTGTCTTCGTGGTTTTCGGCGTCGGTGATGAGAAATATTGCTCTGTCTTGTTGTTTTGTCTTGTCAAACGACTGAACAGCAAGGTCTATCGCAGAGCCGATGGCAGTTCCTTGTCGCTGTATGAGTTCCGGTTTTATGGTTTTCAGAAACATTTTCGCACTAACATTGTCGGACGTTATTGGCATCTGTATGAAAGCGTCGCCGGCAAAGACTATAAGTCCGGTCTTATCGTTTGTAAGTCTGTCGATTAGCTGCGAGAGCAACATCTTCGAATATTCGAGGCGGTTTGGAGCAATGTCTTCGGTAAGCATTGAGTTTGAGATATCGAGTACAAGCATAGCTTCGATACCGTGTCGGCGTACCTTCTCTTGCTTTTTTAGCATTTGTGGGCGAGCTAATGCTAATATCATCAGTATCAATACTATCATCGACAAGCCAAACTTTACATGCGGGCGATATTTCGATACATTCGGCATAAGTGTTTCGAGTGTTGCCATATTACCAAACAATCTGAATCGCTTACGTTGACGTACTTGTACGAAAATATATAACCCAATTAGTATTGGGATGATTATCAATAAATAGAGAAATTTAGGGGCTGCAAAGATGAACATTTTTTTCTGATAACTTTAAGGTAATCTTCTAAGTACAAATATATTGATGAAAATATCTAACAACAATATACCGAATGCTATAAGTAAAAAAGGCGTATATTGCTCATACCGACGGCTATAGTTCTCGGTTTTGAGCTTGGTTTTCTCCATCTTATCTATTTCGGAATATATCTGCTTCAGAGAGTTGGTGTTGGTAGCTCTAAAATATTTGCCACCAGTAGTATTAGCTATTTTTTGGAGTGTGTTTTCGTCGATAACTACTTCTGCCTCAGTATAGTGTATGTTCCCGAACGGATCGAGTACCGGCACTTGTGCCATTCCTCTCGTACCGACACCTATCGTATAGACTCTGATACCGAAACTTTGTGCTATCTCGGCAGCCGAGATGGGAGCAATATCGCCCGTGTTGTTGGTACCGTCTGTAAGTAAGATGATTACCTTCGATTTGCCTTGTGCATTTTTGATGCGATTTATAGCTGTAGCCAGTCCCAATCCTATTGCGGTACCGTCTTCGATAATACCGAAATCGACTTTTTTAAACAGGTTGACCAATGCCGCATGATTGCTTGTGATTGGACACTGAGTGAAACTCTCGCCGGCAAAGACCACAAGCCCAAAGTTGTCGTTAGGGCGCGAGAGTATAAACTCTATGCCGACGTCTTTTGCCGCCTCCAATCGGTTGGGCGATAAGTCGCGTGCCAACATTGAACCGGATATGTCCATAGCAATCACTATGTTGATACCCTCAGTGGTGGAGTTGCTATAGCTGTCTGAGGTCTGCGGACGAGCCAAAACTATTATCAGCAACACCACGATTATCAACGTGAAAGGAAAATAATACAGCCATATTTTACGAGTCTTCGGTATATTATCGAACGATTTTGTCGACGATACCTGCAGACTTGCATCATTCCTATTAGCTCTCAATATCAGCCAGATAGCTATAGGTATCAAGAGTAGTAGCAGCCAGAAGTATTGTGGGTTTAAATATGTCATATTATTTGTGAGCTATCAATTAAACAGTTTATATTGTGGTGTTTAGCTGTTCGGAAGTGGTTTGGTTCTCTTTAGTGATATCGACAAATTCCACCGCATTTTTTAGCGTATCTGTATGCATATTGAAGTCGGGTACTAACTTCGCAAATTTCACCATATCCGAAGTATCGAATATTCGCGATAGGAGGTTAAGTGCGTTAGGATAAGTCTTTTGTATGAACGACAAACTATCTACAATCTCCGACGAGGTGCGTTCGAAGGTGACAACCCCGAAACGAGCCTCGATGTACTCACGAAGAACATCGGTAACGTCTGTATAATACTCTTTTAGCTTGCCTGCTTGCCAGATTTTCTCGCGACGAATTATTTCCAATTTCTCCAAAGCTATCTCGTCGCAGGTTTTCACTACTTCAGGACGTTTCTCTATTGTCTGAGTTTGTAACTTTTTCTTTTTTATATACCGTTTTACTAATATGTATATAACCAGTAAGATAGCTGCCGTAAGTACCACGATTAATATTTTTACTATCACAGAACGCCAATCTATCGGAGCGTCTACGATTGGTTTGATGTCGGCTATGGCTATTTCTTGCGATGTAGTGTCTATCGGTACAGTCAATACCTTGAGCGATAGCGAATAACTATATATAGTATCGCCGTTAGCTACGAATGGGAACTCGGGTATATAGTAAAGTGCCGAATCGAATGAGGTTATCAAATAGTTGTGTCTGACAGTTATATAGCCGTCTTTACTTACAATAGTATCTATAGAACTGCCAATTATCTCTATACCTTTGGTAATAGTATCTTTAAATACGGGAGTAATTACTTTTAAATCAGGTTTTTGCGATATGCTGAAAGTGATATTGCACTGCTGTCCTATATAAATGATTGTAGAATCGATTTGAGCGTCTACCTGGAAGCTTTGTGCAGATACTCTAATAGATATTAGTGAGAGTATGATAAGAGTAATATATCCTTTGCTTTTCATAATCAAAAGATTATAGTTTGTTTCTATTATTTGAGAGTCGTTTTTTTACGAAATAGTCCCAGAAGTATTTTTACGTAATCTTGCTTGACTTCAATGTCTACCGATTCTATACCGGCTTTTATCATTATTTGCTGCGAAACGAGCGATGTCTCGTCCCAATGATTTTTATAGAGCATACGCACCTTTTTCGACGAAGTATTGACCCACATTCGCTTTTCGGTCTCGGGGTCTTTGAGTTTTATCAGCCCCACATCCGGTATCTCGCGGTCGCGTTGGTCATAGACTCTGAGCCTTATTATCTCGTGTTTGCGGTTGGCTATGACGGCAGCATCGTTGTAGTTGTTAGGAGCGATGAAATCTGAGAGCACAAACGCAGTACAACGTTTTTTGATCACATTGGTCAAGTATTTGAGTACCACCTCTATGTCGGTACTATTGCTTGCGGGTTTAAAGTCTATCAGCTCTCTGATGATATACAGCACGTGCTTACGCCCTTTCTGCGGCGGGATAAACTTCTCTATTTTGTCCGAAAAGAATATTACGCCGACCTTGTCGTTGTTCTGTATCGTCGAAAACGCCAAAGTAGCAGCTATCTCATTGATAATGTCGCGTTTGAGCTGCTCGCCTGAGCCGAATAGATTACTCTTCGACACATCGACCAAAAGCATAACGGTAAGTTCACGCTCTTCTTCGTAAACCTTTATGTATGGGCGTCTGTATCTGGCGGTAACGTTCCAGTCGATAAAGCGTACTTCGTCGCCGTACTGATATTCACGCACTTCCGAAAACGACATACCTCTCCCCTTGAAAGCCGTATGATACTCGCCCGCAAAGATATTGTTCGATATTCGTCGAGTCTTTATCTCTATACGGCGTACCTTTTTAATCAACTCGTTGGATTCCATATTGCCGACAAGCTAAAAGTTTTTAATATACCGCCATAGCACCCGACAATTAAGGCACTTCTATGGCATTCAGAATATCGTTGATAATCTCCTCCGATGTCATCGAATTGGCTTCTGCTTCGTACGAAAGCCCTATTCTGTGGCGCAATACATCGTGAGCCACCGCTCTGATATCTTCGGGGATTACATAGCCGCGACGTTTGATAAACGCATAAGCTTTGGCTGCCAAAGCCATATTTATAGATGCACGGGGCGAGGCTCCGTACGAAATCATACCTTTCAGTTTCTTGAGTCCAAACTCTTCGGGGAAACGCGTAGCGAAAACAATATCAACGATATATCGTTCTATTTTTTCGTCCATATAAACGCTTTTTACCAACTTACGAGCCTCTATTATTTCGCTCGTGGATACTACGGGTTTTATAGCTTCACGCTCCCATTCGAGGTTTTGACGTATTATCTGTTGTTCTTCTTCTTTCTTCGGGTAATTTACTATCACCTTCAACATAAATCTATCTACCTGAGCCTCAGGCAGCGGGTATGTGCCCTCCTGCTCTATCGGGTTCTGGGTTGCCATCACCAAGAACGGCGAAGGCAGCTTGAACGTATCGTCGCCGATAGAAACTTGTTTCTCCTGCATCGCTTCGAGCAAAGCACTCTGCACTTTTGCCGGAGCACGGTTGATTTCGTCGGCAAGGATAAAGTTGGAGAAAACGGGACCTCTCTTCACGGTAAACTCCTCATTCTTTTGGTTATAAATGAGTGTTCCGACCACATCGGCAGGCAACAAATCGGGCGTAAACTGTATGCGTTTGAAATCGGCATCGAGCAACTGCGCCAATGTCTTGATAGCTAATGTTTTTGCCAATCCGGGGACACCCTCAAGCAAGATATGCCCGTCGGAGAGCAGACCTATCAACAGAGAATCAATGAGGTGTTTCTGCCCCACAATGTTGCGATTCATCCCCATCACAACGGTATCCACAAAGGCACTGTGGCGTTCGATGCGTTCGTTCAACTCTCTTATATCGATACTTTGACCCATAAACTTTTGATTATTATATAATTAATGATGTGTTGTATAAGTGTTAATTTATTGCTTGAGCTATACTTTTAAATAATATCTCAGTTGCAAAAGTAGTCATTTTAACTTAAAACAAAGACTTTTGCCCCACTAATTTTTCGAATTTACGAATATTTAACACCGATAGCGTTTTTATAAAAAATCTCCTATAGGAACATGTCGAATAGGAGAATATATGTAACTGCTATACACAGATTTATTTTATTTTTTCTTTTTCAAAGGTTCGGACTCGAAAGTAGCCAATGGTACAAAACGGTTTTTTTCTTCTCTGCCTATCTGCAAATATCCCTCTTTTGTGATGCGATACTCTTTTGTGTTCTTGAACACGCTGAGCACGTCTCCATCGATTACTTTTACTTTTTTGCCTTTACATTTCTTTTTGCTTACCTCGATTTTCGAGAATGTCAACTTCCAATTTTTCATATTCCAGTTGTATCGAGCTGCAAAATCGGCACAAGAAGCGTTACCCTCCAGGATTCTTCTTTTCTTTTTGTCTATCGAGAGGATAAAATACGGCTGATGAGGTACGTTTTCGGGTATGTCCTTAGATTCCAGCTGTATAAGTTTCCATCTTTTGTCTGTAAGTACGTATTGTTCGTACGTGAGCTCTTCGGACGAAGGTTTGTAGTCGTACTTGAGTTGTTTGGTTTTAAACGATATAGGTATTGAGGCAAAACCGTTTACGCTTTTACCTTTCTGTTGTGCCGGTATCCACAAAGGCATCTTTTTTACAGCCTCTATAGCGGCATCGTTGCATTCGGGAGTAAGCCCTTGTTGTACGCTCGGACCTTTGATATTACCTTCTTTATCGACGAAAAAATGTACTATAACACGACCGCTGACATTATTGTCGATAGCACTCTGGGGCACTACCAATACCGAATCTAAGAAGGCAAACATAGCCTCTTCGCCACCAACATACTGAGGGGGAGTGATATCGGACGGACTGAATACAGAACGATTGTCTGAATTTTCTACCGTATCGTTTTGAGAATAAGCACACAACGATACTGTCGCCCCCAGTAGGATAAATCCTAAATTTAAAAACAATTTTTTCATAACTAAAAACCTCGTAAT
>CAJPNS010000098.1 GCA_905372135.1 Porphyromonadaceae bacterium
CAAATAACAAGATAATAACAAAAATAACTGTCAACCTTTCTCAGGACAGGACACGAGGAAAATTAAAAATGAAAAAGTAAAAATGAAGGGATGGAAGAACGTTGAGGCGAAAATCGAATTATTCGGACAAAAAGATGTACTTTTGTGCCGATTTTTTTGATATGATGGTAGAGGTGAAAAACAAACGGACGGTGTACGCTTACATAGCGTTAATATTGGCTCAAATCTTCTGGGGTATCAGCTTCGTGTGGACGAAAGAGCTGCTCAACCATAACTTCAACGTGATATTCGTCGTTGTCGTAAGGTTGCTTATCTCTTTCGCCCTGCTGTGGTGTATCTCGCGCCTTACGGGGCAGGTCGAACGCATCGCCCGAAAAGACTACGGGCGTTTTTTCCTGCTCGCCTTCTTCGAGCCGTTTCTATATTTCATCGGCGAAAACTACGGTCTGATGTTCGTCGACGCCAGCTATGCATCGATATTCATAGCCATAATACCCGTCGTAGTGCCATTTGGTCTCTACATCTTCTACAAACAAAAAATAAGCCCGACGGTATTGCTCGGCGTAGCTATCTCGATAGTGGGCATATCGATACTGTCGCTCGGCAATAGCGCCGGCGGTACGTTTCGGATAGAGGGTGTGTTGCTGCTGCTGCTTGCCGTGGTGTCGGCGGTGGGCTACAACCTGATGCTCTTCGGCCTGCTGAGCTACAAGCCGATAACAATCATCATACATCAGAACATCATCGCAGCCGTGCTCTACCTGCCGATGTTTGCCTTCGTCGACCGAGGCGAACTGGCAGCAATGCATTGGAATACACATACAGTCGTCGCTCTGGTAATGCTTGCCGTCTTCTGCTCGTCGATAGCATTTATGGGCTATTCGTATGCGGCGAAAAACATCAATATCTCGCGTGCCAATGTATTTACGAACGCCATACCTGTGGTTACGATAATATTTGCAGTAGCAATCGGGCAAGAGAGCCTTACGCTTCACAAGGCAGTGGGTATGGCTGTGGTAATTGGCGGAGTGCTGGTAAGCCAGTTCGTATCGTCGTCGGACAAATCTACAAGTAAAAATCGGCAGTGAGTTCCTTGTACTCGGGTGTATAGCAATGCCTCGACGTCTCGATTACGAGGTCGTTTTCTTCGAGCTCTCGCTCCGTTTTCGAAAACTCGAGCAGGTGTCGCTTCGCATTCGAGTGTGGAGTGGGATATACGTCGGTCTTGCGTATGAGAAAGAGTTTTCGGTCGCGTGCCGCAGCGGTAACCGTCTCTAAATGTCGGGCGGGTACAATCAACGACAGTCGCCCTTTCGGTGTGAGCAGAGCGGCGGCACACTCGAATAGTTCGTCGTAGCTTAACGATACGTTGTGCCGAGCCTCTGCTCGTCGCGGGTCGGGGGGAGGCAGACTATTTTCGAAGTACGGCGGATTGCAGACGATAAGGTCATACATTGCTCTTAGTCGGTAAACGATATTACATCTTATTTGGTAGTTCTATACCGAGTAGCGACATAGCATTGACGAGTACCTTAGAGATTGTACGACAGAGCACAAGGCGGAGGTTACGCACGTCGGCGTTCTCTTCGCGAAGGATAGGGTAGTCGTGGTAAAACCGACTGAACTCCTTTGCCAAATCGTAGCAGTAGTTGGCAATCAGTGCAGGCGAGAATGTCCGAGACGCTTCGCCGAGTACCTCGGCAAACGACGACAGATACTGTATTATATACTTCTCACTGTCTGATATGGCAATAGTGTCGCATACCGTTTCGAGTACTATACCATCGTCGGCTGCCTTACGCAATATGGAATTTATGCGGGCGTTGGTGTACTGTATGAAGGGAGCCGAGTTGCCATTGAAGTCTATCGACTCTCTTGGGTCGAAGACCATATTTTTTACAGGAGCGACTTTCAGTATAAAGTACTTTAACGCTCCCAACCCGATGATGCGTGCCGTCTGCCGTGCCTCGTCGGGTGTCATCTCGGCAATCTTACCAAGCTCTTTCGTAATATTGTATGCTTCGTCGGTCATCTCGGCAATCAGGTCGTCCGCATCTACGACAGTGCCTTCGCGGCTCTTCATCTTGCCTTCGGGGAGCTCTACCATACCGTACGAGAAGTGAACCAGCTCTTGCCCCCAGCGGAAGCCGAGGCGGTGGAGCAGGATAGCGAGAACCTGAAAGTGATAGTTCTGCTCATTGCCTACGACATAGACCATCTTATCTATATCGTAGTCCTCGTAGCGGAGCTTGGCTGTGCCTATATCTTGTGTCATATACACCGATGTGCCGTCGGCACGCAGGAGCAGTTTCTCGTCGAGCCCGTCGGCAGTGAGGTCTGCCCATACAGACCCGTCTTCTTTTTGGTAAAACACACCTTCGTCCAATCCCCGCAAGACCTCCTTCTTACCGACGATATAGGTCTGCGACTCGTAATATATCTTATCGAACGAGATACCGAGACTGCGGTAAGTGGCATCGAAGCCTTCGTACACCCAGTTGTTCATCATATACCAGAGGTCTATTACTTCGCTGTCGCCCTCTTCCCAACGTTTGAGCATCGCCTGAGCTTGACGCATTATCGGAGCGATACGTTCGGCTTCCTCTTTGGCTACGCCCTGTGCGGTGAGTTCCTCTACCTGCTTGCAATACTCCTCGTTGAAACGCACGTAATATTTACCTACCAAGTGGTCGCCCTTGATGCCACTGCTCTGCGGCGTCTCGCCATTGCCGAACATCTTCCACGCCAGCATAGATTTGCAAATGTGTATACCTCTGTCGTTTACGATATTGGTCTTGACTACCCGCCAACCGCTTGCCTCCTGTATGCGGCTGATACTGTCGCCGAGCAGATTGTTGCGGATATGTCCGAGGTGCAGCGGTTTGTTTGTGTTTGGCGACGAAAACTCTATCATCATCAGCGGCGACTTTTCGTTTGCCTTGACGAAGCCGTATTGCCTGTGGCTGTCTATCTCGTTGAGCAGCCACACAAAGTAGCCTCTGTCTACAACCAGATTCAGAAATCCCTTTACAACATTGTACCGCACCGCCAAGCCTTCGGCGACGAGTTCGTCGCCTATCTCCGCAGCTATTGCGTCGGGGGCTTTGCCCGCCACCTTGGCGAGCGGGAACACGACGATAGTGTAGTCGCCCTCGAACTCCTTTTTCGTCGGTTGGAATACTATTTTATCCTCCGACACCTCTTTGCCGTATCTATCTCTGCAAAAGCTTATTACCTTTTCGGTTATTTGTTTTTTCATTATGCAATAATAATATTATGCGTTTCGTCTAAAAATCTTTGGTACTGTTTATTTCGAATGAAATTGTTCCTCGGGTCTGCTCATAGCGTTGAGACGCTCTATTTGCTTGTCGAGGAAGAAGTTTATATACTTTTCGTAATTCTCTGTTTCGTAGAAGTCTATGATTGCTTCACGATATTTCAAGGTATCTTCCGGTCTCGACGAATATACGGGTACGATGTTCGAAGACATCAATACGGTACTCTCCAGAGTACGTGCCGTCCTTTTGTTGCCGTCGTGGAAAGGCTGCAGCCTCGCAATATTGCAATGCAAAAAAACAGCCCTCTCCAAAGGGTTCTCGTACAGATATTGTTCGTCGAGAATAGTGCCGAAAATACGAGCGACAGTATCTCTGTCTATTGGAGGCTTATATTCAGTAGCCACTATTTGCACGGGCATATCTCTGAACGCTCCTCTATAATCCGTTTTCAGCAGTTCATCAGTCAATGACGAATGTACGGTTTTTACAAAAAACTCGTCTATCTTCACCCGTTCGTTATGCTTTACCATTTCGACAATACTTATAAACGTATTGTAGAGGTTCTTTATCATTTTTGTCTCCGAATATGTCTTCGACGCCGTAATATCATCTTTAATCAGAGCCTCCGTCTCTACCAAAGAGTAGGTATTGCCCTCTATACGCCCCGAGTAGTAACACCAGACCACAGCTAAATTTTTCAGTTCGAAACTCTCCAGATTCGAAAACTGCGAATACCTGTTGTGTATAATATATTCTGCTTTTGCTTTGGCTGCATTATCGAAAAATACCTTATTCATACCTCGCTAAAAATCTTTGGTGAATAATTTTCCTCGTTTTTTCCATATCAGCAGCAATACCAACCCAAACAGCAATCCGCCGAGATGGGCGAAATGTGCCACATTGTCCCACGAGAAGTTGGCGACACCTGCAAAAAGCTCTATCAGACCGTATACGATGACAAATACTCGTGCCGGTATCGGTATAGGCAGGAAGAACATATACAGCTTCTCTTTGGGGAACATATAACCGAAAGCGAGAAGTATGCCGAACACAGCCCCCGACGCCCCTACGGTAGGGATATTCATCAATATATTGAGCCTGCCCATATACTCATCGGAATAGTTTAAGCTTTCGGCGAGAGCCTTGGCTCCCTCAGTCGATATATGGCTCATTACGGCAGGCATATCGGCGATATGGCTTGCTATGGAGCAGTAGTCGATGTACCAGACCGTCTGCTGTACGATAGCAGCTCCCAGCCCTGCAACGAGGTAATAAAACAAAAATTTCTTGCCTCCCCAAAACATCTCGAACAGCCGCCCAAACATATACACTGCGAACATATTGAATAATATATGCTCTACGCCTGCGTGCATAAACATATAGGTGAAGAACTGATATACCCTGAACTTCTCCGATAGGACAAAATGCAGCCCCAGCGTGTCGTTAAGCTCTATTCCCGACCTCGCCCGCAAAACCGTCGTTGCAATAAGGCAGAGTATGTTTATTATAATTATGTTCCAAACAACGGGTGACGTCGAGAAAAAATCCCTTCTATTTTCCATAACACTTTCTCAAATTTTGTGCAAAATTACATTAAAGGCGAAGAAAAAACTTGTTTTCGAGTAACTTTTTTCAAATTAATCGCTGAATGTCAAAAAAAATATATTATTTTTGCCGTCGAGTAAAATTATATTATCATCCATTCTTAATTAAAAGTTTAATTTCTATGAACAAACAAGATTTAGTAAAAGCAATTGCTACAGAAGCTGGTTTGAGCCAAGCTGATTCGAAAAAAGCTCTCGAAGCTTTTGAAAATGCAGTAAGAGGTGCATTGGTAAAAGGTGAAACTGTTACAATGATTGGTTTCGGTACTTTCTCAGTTGTACAACGTTCGGCTCGTAAAGGTGTAAACCCCGCAAGTGGCAAGCCTATCCAGATTAAAGCTAAAAAGGTTGCAAGGTTTAAAGTTAGTTCGAGACTTGCCGAAGATGTTGCAAAGTCAAAGTAATCTTTTTGATTTAATTTTTTAAAAAGAGGTTTCCAATAAATGTGAGAGACCTCTTTTTATTTGTAATCTATCTTATTTCAACGCTTCGGAGCCGCCGACGATGTCGAGCAGTTCTGAGGTTATAGCCTGCTGACGTTGCTTGTTGAACTGTATCGAAAGCTCTTTGAGCAGGTCTTCGGCGTTGTCGGTAGCTATCTGCATAGCGACCATACGTGCAGCCTGTTCGGCTGCAGCCGAATCGAGCAGTATGGAGTAAAACTTAGTCCTCAGCGATTTCGGCAACAGTACGTCGAGCAGTTCGTTTCGCGAAGGCTCTACGATGTAGTCGGCATTGAGGCTGTTTTCTGTTCCTATACCGTCGAGCGATACGGGCAAGAACGTTTCGTCGGTAGGCACCTGCACCGACGTGGTTTTGAAGTGGTTGTACAAGAAATGTACCTTGTCGGTTCGTTTTGCCAAGAAGTCGGATATGATAGTGTCTACAATAGCTTTGGCAGCCGAGAACTCGGGCTTTTCTATCAGTGCGTTGAAGCCGTTGCGAAGCTCTACTCCCTGATAGTTTTTCCTGATATTATCGTCTATCTTTTTGCCGATGGCGTAAATCTCTACCTCTACGTTCTGCGACAGGTACTCTTTGTACGTTTTTGCAAACATACCGATAATGTTGGAATTGAATGCACCACACAGGCTCGAGTTGGATGTTACCGCCACCAACGTTACGCGGCGTATCTCTTCGCGACGTTCTGCCAGAGGGGTAGTATACGTCTCTTCGGCGGCAAGATAGTTGCCGAGTATCCGAGTCAGTTGTCGTTCGTACGGCAAAAAGTTTTCTACCATATTCTGTGCCTTGTGTAGCTTTGCCGAAGAAATCATCTTCATAGCCGAAGTGATTTTCTGAGTCGATTTTACCGACTTTATCCTCCCTTTTATCTCTTTTAACGAAGCCATATATCAACCTTACCTCTTCGGGCGTATACGACAGGTAAAGCCGTATCGTCCGAAGAGTTATAACAATTTTATTTAACCATGCTTTGTACAATGTTGTCGGCTACTTCGACAAGGACACGTTCGGTCTCTTCGTTCAGTACGCCTTGCCGCAGAGTATCGAGTGTGTCGCGATGCTTCGACTCCAATACGTTGTTGTATTCTGCAATGAAATCGTTTATCT
>CAJPNS010000099.1 GCA_905372135.1 Porphyromonadaceae bacterium
CTACAAAGGTCGGTGATAAAAAAGAAATAAAAAACAAAGAAGTAATAGATGAAATAAAGATAGAAATTCAAAGACTAACAGGCATTGATTCTATAGAAACTATATCAGATGAAAAGCTTAATGGATAAAAATCCTGACAGAATACTTTTCTGTATTACAGAAGAGGAGTTGCAGTTTGAGGCAAAGCAAATCTTAGGAAGAAGACTCAACGAAGAGGAGATAATTATTGCCCAAAAAGGATTAGACTATGGTATAATGACAAGTATTGATATGGTATATCGTACTATTCTTAAAGAAATGATAGACTGAAATAATAACTTTAAAATAAACAAACACAATATAATATGACAAGAAACAGATTATCGATTATTTTGGCAGTCTTATTTTTGGCTGCATCGGCAACATCGTTTGCCTGTACAAACTTTTTGGTTGGGCGTAAAGCCTCGACCGACGGCTCTACGATGATATCGTATTCCGCCGACTCGTATTGGCTCTATGGAGCACTCTACTTCTATCCCAGAGCCAACTACAAAGATGGCGAGAAACTGAAAATCTACGAGTGGGATACAGGTGAATATAGAGGTGAAATAGACCAGGTAAAACACACTTATCAAGTGGTGGGCAATATGAACGAACACCAGTTGAGCATTGGCGAGACAACATTTACTGGACGTAAAGAACTGCAAAACAAAGAGGGTATAATGGACTACGGAAGCCTTATCTACGTTACGTTGCAGAGAGCCAAGACCGCCCGCGAAGCCATCAAGGTGATGACCGACCTCGTGGAACGTTACGGCTACGGCTCTACGGGCGAAAGCTTCTCTATCGCAGACCCCAGTGAGGTGTGGATAATGGAGATGATAGGCAAAGGCAGCGGCAAGAAAGGAGCCGTATGGGTGGCTGTACGTATCCCCGACGATTGCGTATCGGCTCACGCCAATCAGGCAAGGATAACACAGATACCGTTCAAAGACAAAAATAACTGTATGTACTCCAAAGATGTCGTTAGCTTTGCTCGTGCACAGGGTTATTACAACGGCAAGGACGAAGATTTCAGCTTCTCTGACACATACAACCCGCTCGACTACGAAGGGCTGCGTTTCTGCGAGGCAAGAGTTTGGTCGTTTTTCCGTATGATGAACCCCGAGATGAACAAATATTTCAGCTACATCAACGGCGAGACAGTGCAGAGAATGCCTTTGTATATCAAACCCGCGAAGCAGGTAAGCGTCGAAGACATCAAGGTGTGTATGCGAGACCATTACGAAGGCACACCTATCGATATGACTGTCGGTGCAGGCTCCGGTCCTTTCGGCAGCCCGTTCAGGAGCAGCCCTCTGACATACAAGGTCGACGGTGTGGAGTATTTCCACGAACGTCCGATAGCTACTCAGCAGACGGGATTCACTTTCGTGGCTCAAATGCGTAGCTGGCTGCCTGCCCCGATAGGCGGTATCTTGTGGTTTGGCGTCGACGATGCCTCCATGGGAATGTATGTGCCTCTGTATTGCGGTATCAATGCCGTGCCGAAATGTTTCGACGAGAAAACGGGTAATATGTTCGATTTTTCGTGGAAATCTGCCTTTTGGGTAAACAACTGGGTTGCCTCGATGGTATACAATCGCTATTCGGAGTTGATGCCGGAGCTAAAAGAACAGCAGAAGAAGTGGGATGACTTTTTTACCGAATCGGTGAAGCGAACAGACGCTACGGCAGTCGATATGTACCGAAAGAGTACTACTGCTGTTACCTCGATGTTGACCGACTATTCCGTGAGCCAGGCAGAGAATGTTACGGAGGCTTGGCGTAAGATGGGCGAACGATTTATGGTGAAGTACCTCGACGGTGTGGTCAAAGGCACCGACGAAAAGGGCAACTTCTTGCAGAATGACAAACATATCCCGCAGAAGGTTACGCGTCCCGGATACCCCGAATGGTACAACCGCAAAGAGTTCGTACAGCCCGACAAAGACCGTTTCCGTGTCCGCTCGCAAGAGGAGATGAACCGTAGAAAATAAGTCCTCGGCAAAATTTATATGTGAGGCATAGAGGTTGCGACACATGCCGATGTCGATGGCTTCTATGCCTTTTTTGTATCTGAAAAACACTCTTCAATGTCGATTTTTTCGTTAGAATAGTAGGGCGAAATCGTCGTTTGCGCAAAAAAATATTATCTTTGCAGCCGAAACTTCCGCTATAAAATTATTCTTTCAATTTATCGAAAAACATATAGCTTATGGTTACAATAAAAGAGGTAAAAAGCAAGTCGGACTTGAACCGATTTATAAAATTCGGTATCGATTTGTACAAGGGTAATAAATACTTCTGCCCGCCATTGATATTCGACGAAAAGAACACATTCAACAGAAAGAAAAACCCCGCCTACGATTTCTCCGATTCTGTGCTGTATCTGGCATACAAAGACAAGCAAATAGTGGGGCGTATAGCTGGTATTATCAACAATATAGCCAACGAAGCTTGGAATAAGAAACGTCTTCGGTTCGGATGGTTCGATTTTGTCGACGACTTGGAGGTATCGAGAACACTGCTCGATGCCGTCCGCGATTGGGGTAAATCTAAGGGAATGAACGAGATGAACGGACCTGTCGGATTTACCGATTTCGACCACCAAGGACTCTTGATCGTTGGTTTCGAGTACGATTCGCCGATGGCTTCGCTGTATAACTATCCCTATTACGAGCGTCATTTCGACGATTACGGGCTACGGAAAGAGGTCGATTGGATCGAAAACCGCGTTTTCATCCCCGACGGAGTACCCGAGAAGATGGAACGTATCGCAAAGATAGTAACCGAAAAATACAACCTGAAAATAGCGAAAGTTCGCAGTGCCAAAGAGGTGGTCTCGCGTTTCGGATATTCGTTTTTCGACGTCATAAACGACGCTTACAAGCCGCTCTACAACTTCCAGCCACTGACAGAAAGGCAAAAGGAGTATTATTGCAAGATGTATTTCCCGCTCCTCAACTACGACTTCGTTACAATCATCGTAAACGAAAAAGACGAAATAATCGGTGTCGGCGTAGGAATGCCTAATATCTCAGAAGCTCTCAGAAAATGTCGGGGACGGCTTTTCCCTCTGGGCTGGTATTGGATTTTGAGGGCGTTGAAGGCGAAAAAGTTCAAATACTTCGATTTGTTACTGATCGCCGTACGTCCCGACTATCAGAACAAAGGCGTCAATTCGCTATTTTTCTACGACCAGATAAAATATTTTATAAAGTATGGAGTGGAGTATTCCGAGACTACGTCGATACTTGAGACGAACGTAAAAAACCAATCGAACTGGGAGTATTTCGACAATATACAGCATAAACGCCGAAGAGCTTATATAAAAGAGATATAATATTAAAAGCTACTAATCATCGCGATAGTAGCTTTTTTATTCGTCATATCTTGGCTGGCGTTGATAAGCCGCAAGTATTTGAACGATAGAGTGGTGTCGTTATCTTCGATTTAATTTGATTTGTGCGGATAGTCGAGTGTGTAGTGCAAGCCGCGGCTCTCGTGACGTGCCATTGCTTGCTTTATGACCAAATATGCCACATTGATGCAATTCCTGAGTTCGCATATTTGCCGCGATACGACCGAACGCTTGAACAGGCTTTCGGTCTCTTCGTAGAGTATTTCGAGGCGGTCTAAGGCACGCTGCAATCGAAGGTTCGAACGTACTATACCAACATACGACGTCATTATCTGCTGTACCTCTTTGAGCGATTGTGTTATGAGTACCATCTCTTCGGTAAGGGTAGTGCCCTCGTCGCTCCAATCGGGGATGTCGTCTTGCCACCGAAGCGACTCTATCTTATCCAAAGCGTCTCTGGCAGCGGCGTCGGCATATACGATTGCCTCTATTAACGAATTAGATGCAAGGCGGTTGGCTCCGTGAAGTCCAGTGCACGAACATTCGCCGCAGGCATACAGACGATCGATAGATGTGTGTGCATTGAGGTCGACGGCTATTCCTCCGCACAGATAGTGTGCTGCGGGAGCTACCGGGATATACTGTTTGGTGAAGTCTATGCCGTAGGCAAGCAGTTTTTCGTATATCGTGGGGAAATGCTGCTTGGTCTCTTCGGCATCTTTTGCCGTAACGTCGAGGTATACGTAGTCGCTGCCGGCGAGCTTCATCTCGCTGTCGATGGCACGAGCCACTATATCTCGCGGTGCAAGCGAGAGGCGACTGTCGTATTTGTGCATAAACTCTTCGCCTTTGATATTCCTGAGCACCGCACCGTAACCCCGCATAGCT
Organism: Porphyromonadaceae bacterium; assembly: GCA_905372135.1. GTDB lineage: Bacteria > Bacteroidota > Bacteroidia > Bacteroidales > Paludibacteraceae > F0058. Next base: position 4,271 of record CAJPNS010000099.1, read on the forward strand.
TCGGTTATCAGGAACGAAGGACGGTCGGCTGCGTGGTAGAACGCCGTAGGGTGAAACTGTACGAACTCCATATCTCTGACCTTGCCTCTTGCCCTGTGTACCATTGCTATGCCGTCGCCCGTGGCAACGAGCGGGTTGGTAGTGGTCTGGTAAACGTTGCCTATACCGCCTGTGGCAAGCATTGTTACCTTACCTAAGACGGTATCTATCCTGCCACTGTTCATATCGAGTACATAGACCCCGAAACATTCGATATTGGGAGCATGTCGGGTAACAAGTTTTCCCAGATGGTGTTGGGTAAGCAGTTCTACGACGAAACAGTGTTCGAATACGTCTATATTGCGGTGTTGCTTTATGCGTTTTATCAACGAGTTTTGTATCTCGGCACCGGTAGAGTCTTTGTGGTGCAGTATCCGAAATTCGGAGTGTCCGCCCTCCTTGTGCAGGTCGAACGAGCCGTCGGGTGTTTTATCGAAATCGACGCCCCACTCGAGGAGCTGTTTTATCTGTTCGGGAGCGTTGGTTACTACCTTCTCTACCGCACGACGGTCGCAGATACCGTCGCCCGCAATGAGAGTGTCTTCTATATGTTTCTCGTAATTATCGAGTATGTAGTTGGTAACCGACGAAATGCCTCCTTGTGCCAACATCGTATTGGCTTCGGTAAGCTCTGTCTTGCACAGCAGTGCTACGCTGCCTTTATGAGCTACTTTCAGAGCAAAGCTCATACCTGCGATACCGCTGCCTACTACCACGAAATCATATTTTTTCTGCATAACGTACCATAGAGTGATTGTTTCGAAATATCGTTCTTTGTCTCCGACGATAGATATTGTAAAGTAGCATTGTCGTAGGGTTTATTTCTTTTTCCACCCGTCTTTGAGTGTTACCGTACGGTTGAATACAAGATTGCCGTCGCGGCTGTCTTTATCGACACAGAAGTAACCCAAGCGAGTGAATTGAAATTTGTCGCCTACTTTGGCATTTTGCAGACAAGGCTCTAACTTACAGCCCGTAAGCACACGCTTCGAGTCGGGGTTTATCAGCGTGCGGAAGTCGCGTTCGTCGTCCGACGGATTTTCGACCATAAATAGCCTGTCGTACAGACGCACTTCGGCGTCGATACAGTCGTGTGCCGATACCCAATGCAGTGTACCTTTCACCTTACGGTTGGCTTGCGGCATACCGCTTTTCGTCTCGGGGTCGTAGGTACAGAGTATCTCGGTGATATTGCCCTGCGAGTCTTTTTTGACCTCATCGCATTTTATGATGTAGGCGTTCTTTAACCTCACCTCTTTGCCCGGCGATAGGCGGAAGTAATCTTTCGGCGGGTTTTCCATAAAATCGTCTCGCTCTATGTATATCTCGCGTGAGAACTCTATCTGCCGTGTGCCTGCTTGCGGGTCTTCGGGGTTGTTTTCGGCAACGAGCGTCTCTGTTTGGTTCTCAGGATAATTGACGATAACCAGCTTGACGGGATTGAGCACAGCCGATACACGCATGGCACTCTTGTTGAGGTCGTCTCTGATAGCCGACTCCAGCAATGAAATATCGTTCAATGCCTCGAACTTGGTATATCCTATTTTATCGATAAAATCGCGTATAGACTTCGGAGTATAGCCTCTGCGACGCAATCCGCAGAGCGTAGGCATACGCGGATCGTCCCAGCCCGATACCAAGCCCTCTTCGACGAGTTGCAGCAGTTTACGTTTGCTCATAACGGTATACGTGAGGTTCAAGCGGTTGAATTCACGCTGCTTCGGGCGATAACTGCTATCGGCAAACTGGTCGATATACCAGTCGTACAGCGGACGGTGCACCTCGAACTCGAGAGTGCATATCGAGTGCGTTACCCCTTCGAAGTAATCGCTTTGCCCGTGTGCGAAATCGTACATAGGATACACTTTCCACTTGTAACCTGTTCGGTGGTGAGGGTGCGAGGTGATAATGCGGTACATTATCGGGTCGCGGAAGTGCATATTGGGGTGTGCCATATCTATTTTTGCACGTAATACCATCTTGCCTTCGGCTATTTCGCCGCTACTCATACGGGCGAATATATCGAGGTTCTCCTCTACCGAACGGTTACGGAACGGGCTTTCGACACCCGGTGTCGTCGGAGTACCCTTTTGGCGTGCTATCTCTTCCGATGTCTGTTCGTCTAC
>CAJPNS010000100.1 GCA_905372135.1 Porphyromonadaceae bacterium
AAAGAAATCAGCCCTGTTTTTTATCCAATCCAAAACTTTATCGGACAGCAATATTATTTAATACCTATTCTTCTGAAGCGTATAGGAGTTATATCGTCTTGCTATTGCGAGTAATCGACCCTAAGACCTACCTTATCGGCAAAGTCTTGTAGATGCTTGTTTTGGGCTTTCATCTTGTTGAAAATATCATCGGGCGATAGAGATGCGCTTATCTCTACTTCACGTTTATTGACTACCAGCTTTATGTCTCTGCCCAGTCGCTGCGAGAGGAAGTCTTCTATCTGTGGGCATTTGTCGGAAAATTCTTGTATCTGATGCTCGTTGACGACGGTTATCACACAGTTGTTTCCTTCTTTTTTAGGAGATATTTCGGTGATATATTTGTAGAAAAACGGGTTTTCGTTTACCGTTTCTGCATATTCGAGCCATTGCTTCCGAAGATCATCTTCGGTAAAATCGACCTCGTTAGCCCGAGGCGTATCGGGTTGTTTTGTATTAACGACATTGGTAGCTTTATCTGCTTGCCCGCTCATTATCGACGATAGATTGAGCAAACCCGCCTTAGAGCCGCTCAGTATATCGTGTGGTGGTTTCGTTTGTGGCTGCGGTGTGGCAGTGACGTCTTTACGAGCCGTTTGTGGTATTGTCGGCGGTGGCGTAGGAGCTGTGTCGTCGGTATCTATCTTACGGATTTTTTGCCGACTATCGTTTTTTTTTTCAGCCTCCGATGTGATGAGTTGGCATATCTTTATCATAGTAAGCTCCACGAGTAGACGTTTATTCTTGCTTACCTTGTAGTTGAGCTCACACTGTACACATAAGTCTAAGGCTCTGAACAGAAATATCGGACTGCACTGCTTGGCTTGCTGCAGATAACGCTCTTTTACAGACGCACTTACTTGTAGCAGCCCCACACTCTTCTCGTTTTGCGATACCAAAAGGTCTCTTATATGGCTCGAAAGCCCCGATACGAAGCTCTGCACGTCGAAGCCTTTGTTTATAATATCGTCTAATATGAGCAGCGACTCCACGACATCGCCTTGCAAGAAACAATCGACAAGTCGTAGATAATATTCATAGTCTAAGACGTTGAGAATGTCTATTACCGCCTTATATTTTATCTCTTTTCCGCAATACGATACTATTTGGTCGAATATCGAGAGGGCATCTCTCATAGCTCCGTCGGCTTTCTGTGCTATTACCTCCAAAGCCTCTCTCTGGGCGGCGATATGCTCTTGTTCGGCTACGAATTGCAGGTAATCGACTGTATCTGCAAGCTGTATCCGATTGAAGTCGTATACTTGGCAACGCGATATTATCGTAGGTAATATCTTGTGTTTCTCGGTAGTAGCCAATATGAAAATGGCATATTCGGGCGGTTCTTCGAGAGTCTTCAGGAAGGCATTGAATGCGGGTGTAGAGAGCATGTGTACCTCGTCGATGATATATACGCGGTATTTTCCTATCTGAGGCGGTACCATCACCTGCTTTACAAGCTCTCTTATATCGTCGACCGAGTTGTTTGAGGCAGCATCCATCTCGAAGATATTGAGCGAACGCTGTTCGTTGAAACTCACACAACTCTCGCAGGCATTGCAAGCTTCGCCCGATTCCGTAAGGTTCGTACAGTTTATGGTCTTGGCAAATATACGAGCGCAAGTGGTTTTCCCTACTCCTCTTGGTCCGCAGAATAGGTATGCGTGAGCAAGTTTGCGGTTGATGATAGCATTTTTTAGCGTCGTCGTCAGTGAATTTTGCCCTATTACCGACCGAAAATCAGACGGACGATACTTCCTTGCCGATACTATGTATTGTTCCATAATGCCTCTATTGTTTGAATAATTGTTTTATCGCTTCTGAAAAAGTACCCACGACTTGGCACTGCCCACAAGCTTACTCTTCTTGATAGCTATCGGTAACGAATCGTACGATCCGGCTACACAACGATACTTCGCAGGCTTGCCTGTCGACTGCAGTATCGATATATTTTCCCACTGTCTCCTATGTGTGTGGCAGAAATCTTCGGCTTGGTCGTACCGCCCGAAGCTTGCTACTACGATGTGATAACTACCTCTACTACCCTCGTTTACGTCGATATAATGCGGCTCTTCGCAAGCATCGTCGATGTCTTGCAATAGGTCGGTAGCTGTGTGTGCTACTACTTTGGCAAAAGCGGCAAGAGCCTTGTCGCTCGCCTCGAATCGGTCGCTACTAGGTTGAGTTCGGTTGTCGACGACGAAGCCCGCATACTGCTTGTCTGTAGAGGTATCGGGCACGAATATCGATATCAATATTATCATAGCAACCAATGCGGCATATTTCACTACTTTACGCCTAATATCGGATATGTTTATGGTAATGGTATCTTCGGCTACTTCGATAGATTTGCCTATACGCTGTGTATTGTGGCGTATCGTATCTGCTTCGAGTTCTCGGAGTCCAAAGTTTTCGGGCAGGTAATAGGCTGGCTTCGGGCGAAATGTCGCGGTACCGTCTCTATACGAGAGGCTTCCGATATTGCCGAAATCCACTCGGCTCTCTTGCAAAAGTCTGTTGCGTAGCGATTCTGTGTATTTGCTTAGCAATACCATAGCCGCTCTATACGAGATGTTGTTTTCGCGTGCTATAAGCGAACACAGCAGTCCGTCGTCGTGGCAGAGCATCGAATTGAACGACACCTCCACCTGCGGAGGCACAATCTTCTGTCCTACGATAGCGGCACTTTTTTTGTTCTTTATAAAGCCACCAAACGCAGGAACAACGACACAATCGTTGTTTATCAGAAGTTTTTCGACCTTTTCTGCCAGGGTATTCATACGCGAATCTTATTACCTTTTATTGCCTCTTTTTACAGACCTATCGGCTACAAATCGTATCCGAGTCGCTTATTATTTAATCAGAGCCAGAGCCACTTCCATCATATTGGTGAATCCCGTCTGACGCTCTTCGGACGTGGTGGCTATATTCTTGAACGGGCAGTCGGAAATGGTGCAGATACAGAGTGCTTTTTTGCCTGCTCTTGCAGCATTCATATAGAGAGCCGGAGCCTCCATCTCCACAGCCAAAACCCCCATCTTCTGCCATCCCCTGAGAGCTTCGGTATTTTCGTCGTAGAAAGTATCCGACGAATAGAGATTGCCTACCTTGTAGGTAAAACCTCTTTTTTCGGCTTCGGCAGCTGCTTGGCTTAGCAGTTCGAAGTCGGCGATAGGGGCGAATGTGCCCGATAGGTTGTATTGTTTTGCGTAGTTTGAATTGGTGCAAGCTCCCATTCCTATCACTATATCTCCGATATTGAGGCTGTCGTCGATAGCTCCCGCCGAACCAACTCTGATGATAGTATCGACTTCGTAGAAGTTGAAAAGTTCGTACGTGTATATTCCTATCGAAGGTATTCCCATACCATGTCCTTGTACCGATACTTTTTTGCCTTTATAAGTGCCTGTATATCCGAGCATACCGCGTACATTATTGTACTGTACGGGATTGTCGAGATACTTCTCTGCCATAAATTTTGCCCTCAACGGGTCGCCCGCCATTATTACCGTTTTGGCTATCTCGCCGAGTTTAGCCTCGATATGCGGAGTCGGTGTGTGGTTCATTATGTTTTGTGTTTTAATAGGTTATACGAAATAAGATGATAAATTTACTTAGAAAAGATACAGTTTTCGCCACAGTCTTTTTTTTGATGAAAGCGACGAAAACCGTTATCGATAAATGTGCCTAATACTTATTTTTTGTTCTTCGCTTTATTGGTTTTGGGTTCCTGTGCAGTCCTCGGAGCTTTAAGCTTATCCAATACGGTTATAGCGTTAGCATCGTTGGGGTCTATGGTGAGTATCTGTTGATTTACCTTTATGGTATTGTTCAGGTCGCCGTTATTTATATAGTATGCACTCAGATAGCTGTAGCCCTCGATGATATTGCCGTTGAGTTTCTGATTCTGATTTTGCTGCATCATCTTGTCTATTGCCTGCTCGAAAGAGGCTTTGGCGATACCCGGTACCTTGCCCGTACGGCTACGTTCGTAGTTGTCGACAAGCGCATTCATACGTGCTTTTCCGTAATATCCCAAGTAGAGATTCGTGTCGCGAGCAATAATCTGGTTATTGGCTTCGATGCCTTTGTTTATGTACTCCATAAACTTCGAATAGTTCTCTGCCAGTTGGTCTTTGTCGAGCGTGTTCTTACTGTTGTTGTATGTAGCCCATACCGATTTGGCAGCGTTGAGGCAAGCGTCGGAATAGGTATACATATCGAGTGTAAGATAGTTTGGATTCATCTCGAAATACTTTTCGTACAGAGGTATCGACTTATTGTATTCGAAGAAAGAATAGTACGAGACGGCATATTGTTTGTAAGCGTCGGCTACTTCGGGTTTCATAGCTATGGCTTTGTCGTATGCTTCCGATATTTTGCGTCGTGCGGTTACGTATTCGATAGTATCTTCGCGCGTAGTGCCGTTGAATTTCTTGGGAGTAATTTTAGTAAGTACATCGCCGTAAGTGATATAGTCGAGGTAGATGATGTTTTTTTCATTAGCCGTTGCCATCAGCTTTTCGAGCAGAGTCAGAGCCTCTTTGTTGTTGCCGAGTTCGTAGTTTACATAGGCGTTTATACGTATGGTAGCCAGGTTGTTGGGGTTCTGAGTGAGACAATACTTACTCTGTTCGAGCGACTTCTGATATTGTTTGTCGAAGTATAGAGCCTGAGCATAACGTTCGTAGATATTTATCGGTGCATTGCCTGTAGCTATTACCTTTTCGAAAGCCGATATTGCTTCTTTAAACTTACCGTCGGAGTTCTTTATTTCGCCGAATACGATAGTAGCAGGTATGTTGTTTGGGTCGTTGGCAAATATCGAATTAAGTTGGTCGATAGCCAAGTCTTTTCTATTCATTTTCACATACATACGAGCGAGTTTCAGAGTCGATAGCTTGTCGTTGGTATCGAAATATTGAGCCTGTTCGTATTTTCCCATTGCATCGCCAATACGCTCTTCTTGCATAAGAAAATCGCCTTCGGTAAGGTAGATACCCGAATATTTTGAATCTATTTTCTTGGCTTTATCTATGAATTCCTGACTCTTAACTTTGTCTTTGTGAGCGAAATATGCTTTTGCTATGTTCACTGCTACGGCAGGATTTTTCTTGCCCAGAGAGCTTGCTTTTTTGAAAGCTGCCGCAGATTCCTTTTCGTTTGCCTTATCTAAGTATATTATTCCCTTACCGATATATCCCCAAGGCGACTTAGGATCTACCGATATGGCTTTTTCGAAATAGAAATCGGCCGAGTCGGTGTTTTCGGCAATCGAGACAAGACCTAAATAATAGTACTTTTCTGCCTGAATATTGGTGTTAGTGTTTTTCTGTTGCTCGAAATAGGTTTTTGCAAAATCGTATAAACCGGCTTCATAGTATTCTATGCCTTTTGCATTATCTTGTGCAACAATAGTGTAAGAAAAGGCTAAAAGCCCTACAATAAAAAAGATTCTCTTCATCATTAAATTACTGTTTTTATAATATGTTGATATTGTTATATATACTTATATGTGTTTGCTGCTGAATATATAGAACTCCTCACTACAATCGAGTAATAAGACGTATCAATTCAATCGGCAAATATAGTAAAATATACCACACCTCAAAAGTTAAATAATGTTTTTTGAGTGATATTCATTTAGACCTGAAGGCATAATTTCTCTGGGTAAAGAAGCTGAAAATAGTCATTATCACAGTGCTCAGCATCTGAGAAGGAGTAGGGTATATGCCTATTACCTCTACAAAAAGTTTGAGGCAAAAGTAATTGATAACGATGCAACCGACTACTACACTCAGATATCTCGGTATTTGTACCCGTTTTTTAAGCGTCGAATCGGAGAATGTTACATAGCGATTGAGCCAAAAACCGCTAACAAAGGTGATAACAAACTGTATAACAAATGCACCGATATGCGGTTTAAGCACCAAAAGCCCCAAGTCGAGATTCTCTTTCGAAAGTACAAAATTGTACGAAAACCAATACAAAACCCAGCTAAAAAGCGTATTGGATACTCCGCACACTCCGTAAACAAAGAGCTGCTCCGAACATATTTTTCTAAACAACGGGTAAAAAACGGTAAGTAAAAACTTCCTTATATACGCCCCACTCCTGTAACTCACCGACTTGTGCATAAGCAAGATATATCAATTGGAGTACAAAAGTAATATTTATATTTCTAATCGGAATCTGTCGGATGAAGTACGAAAGCGAATTGTTCGAACTGCTAAACGGTTATATAAATAATTATTACCTTTGCATGCTCGTTGTAGTAAGC
>CAJPNS010000101.1 GCA_905372135.1 Porphyromonadaceae bacterium
TAACTATATTGATTTTAATGTTTATGGCTAAAAAATATCAACACAAAAAAGTGTCTATACTACAGACGCAAAAATAATACAATTGTTGCAATTATTTCACAAACAAATGCCGATTCGATATTTTTTTACGGATTCCAATCGTAGTATCGTCTGTCTGCCACACAAGCGCGATACAACTATCTACTGAAACATCTTACAACTCTGCTCATAACGTCGTATGGCGACAACCAACACAATATTCAGTACAACAATCTCGAATGCCAGGTATATCCAGAATATCTGAGTTAAAACCGAGATTAGCAATGCGATAGACCTGCCGTTGAATGTTATTATATTAAGTATTGGCATTATACGTGAGCTATTGGCTCTAAGGCTATTACGTATATCTTGGGGTAAATCTTTGCCATATTCGGCAGTAAGCCGTGCAAGCAATTTCTGCAACTGCGGAGTGATAATTATCTGTATTGTAGAGTAATACACATACAACACATACAGAGCTTTATTAATACCGCGAGGCATAGCACTGTGTTTGGCTTTGATACTCGATACAGTCTCAAATTCGCTGCCTTTTGCAGAAGAGATAAAATACAGATGGGCAGTCTTATAGTAATCGACTATATTAGACTGTATTAGGTTCGAAAGCCCCGATAGTGTGGCAGCTGTCCACGCCACGGCAGCTCCAAAATCTGCCGATAGCCGAAGAGCTATGCCTATATATATCGATATAAACCAAAGGTTTCCGGCAAGTCCGTCGAGGATACGACCTATCGGTGATTTTATTCCTGTAAGACGTGCAAGCTGTCCGTCGACACAGTCTAAAATATTGGCTATCACGAGCAAAGCAAAACCCGCTATATTTATCCAAATATTCTGAGGGAAAAAAAGTATACCTGCAAATACACCTATAAAAATCGATATTATGGTGATAGTATTGGGAGTAACGGGTGTCTTTGCCAGTAGTAAGGCTATTCGGTAACCTATAGGGCGGTAAAATATACGATCTAAGAGGTTTTCGGTCTCTATCGATTTGAGCGAATCTTCGAAAGTATATTGTTTGGCTGTCTCTTCCATTTATATGCTATTTATAAGAATATCCTCCGTCTATCTTTATGATTTCTCCATTGAAATACTCATTCTGAGCGAGCATAAGATATACTTTTGCCACCTCTTGAGGTAGACAGAAGCGTTCCAGAGCTATTTTTTTCTCTATATTGTGGCGTATTTCGGCAGGTTTGGTCTTCTGCCAATCGGTATCGACGAAGCCGGGAGCTACGCCGTTTACCCGTACGTTATAGGGTTTCAGAAACTTTACAAGGTTAGATACCAAAGCGTGAGTAGCACTTTTGGTGATACCGTAAGCAAGACTCGTACCGTGTGGATGTATGCCCATCAGAGAGCCCGTAAAAATCACATTACCGGCCGATTCGATATGGCCGATAATCTTTTGAAGTAAAAAAACGGGGAAATGAACGTTTGCAAAAAATACTCTATCCCAATCTTCTAAGGTAGTAGTCTCGAAACTTGTACGTAACGTAATTGCCGCATTGAATACCAAAGTATTAAGCGATATGGCATTTTTGTCGAGATATTCTGCTATTTTATCGATAGACGTTCGGCTCGTAGAGTCTGCTTTTATCGACGATACATTCACTCCATAACGTCGACGTATATCGTGTTCGCAACTGTCGGCAGCCTCTTGGTCGGCAGCATAGGTAAGAATGATATCATATCCGTTTTCGGCAAAAATCTCGGCAACAGCCCTTCCTATCCCTTTCGTGCCTCCCGTAACAAGAACTTTTTTGCTCATAAACGACTAATAACTACTTTAATACCGGTTTCGACTGCTGTTGGTTGGTGAGAGTATCTTGGTACGAATCGTGGATACTTTTCTTTAGGTTTGAGGTAGATATGCCCATTCCATACGGAAAATAGAAGACCTCTACGCCCAAATCTTTCAGATAATCGTACTTGCCGTACCAGTCGTCGCCTACGACGAAAGCATCTATATTCAGCTTCTTTACTATCTCGGTATGGTCTAATGTGTGCTGAGGTATCACTATATCGGGAGTCTTTAGAGCCTCTATTATCTTCATTCGTTCCTCAAAAGGAATTGCCGGCTTCGCTTTGTACGAACAGACGAGCTCATCGGTCGAAACTCCGACGATAAGTATATCGCCCAGTGCTCTGGCATAATTGATCATTCTTAGATGATTGTAATGAAACAGGTCGAAAGTACCTGATGTGTAAACGATAGTTTTCCCCTTGAACATATCTGCGTTATTTTGTGTCGCAAAATTAATCATTTATTTCAAAAGGCGATTCAAATTGCCTTATTTTTAACTACCTTTGCAAATTAATCGCTATTTAATGAGCAGACTCGGTACATTTATTCAAAAACTATCCAATAAAGGCGGTGGTTTCTTATTTCTTAGGTCGCAACTATCGTCGCAAGTAGCCTCGATATGCGACAACGTCTCCGCCTTCATACTCAAGAAGTTTTTCGACATAATACGTATAAAAATCATCTATTTTTTCTCGCAAGGCATAACCTCCTATGTAGTAGCGACAGTAACTGGACAAATTATCGGCGGTACGGTGTCGTGTGTGCTAAATTACAAATGGGCATTCAAAAGCCTCGACGTAAAATTTAAATATGTGATAATAAAGTTCCTATTAGTTTGGCTCGGAAGCGTGCTTCTAAACACCTATTTCACGTTCATTCTCACCGAGTTGCTCCGACACACACATTTGGTAGAAGGGCTATTGGGCGATTACTATGCCGACGACGTATTTATCGTAGTAAAACTCTTGGTAGCCATCATCGTAGGTTTTTCTTGGAACTTCCATCTATACAAATACTTCGTTTTCAGAAACATCGATTCCAAACGATTTCTAAAAAAGATACTTAAGCCACGCCCCAATCGCTAAACTACCGTATCTCATCAACTTCAGCAAACGCTTCGCTCTGCTGTTGCTGTTTTTTGAATATTTTTATCTGCCTATGAATAAGTATATACGACATAATTATCGAAATGGCGTCGGAAGCGGGCATCGCTATCCATACGCCGTTTATTCCGTAAAAGTGCGGCAGAATCAATAAAAACGGGATAAGAAATATTACTTGGCGTGTGAGCGATAGGAATATGGCTTTGCCCGATTTGCCGATACTCTGAAAGAAAGTGGAAACCACCATCTGGAATCCGATAAGCGGATAGAACATAAACACTATCCTTAGCCCCGTCTCTGCATTGCTTATAAGGTCTTGGTCGGTAGTAAACACCGATACTATCTGATGCGGAATCAGTTGTGCGGTCAGAAAACCGGCAGTCATTATAAGTGTGGCGATAACAATCGCTTTTTTAAGCACTTCGGTAACACGCGAGTAGAGCTTAGCACCATAATTGTACCCCGCAATCGGCTGCATGCCTTGATTGAGACCGATGACAATCATCACGAAAAGCATCGCAATACGATTGACAATGCCGAAAGCTCCCACGGCGAGGTCGCCGCCGTATCTGAGCAAACCCTGATTGATAATTATCACTATCACAGACGATGCTGCATTCATCAAAAACGGCGAAAGCCCGATAGCTATCGAATCCAATACGATTTTTCCGTTAAGCCTTATGTCTTGCCGTCTTATTCGGAGAAAACTGTCTTTATTCCTAAACAGACGTATCTGCCACACAAGCACTATCATCTGCGATATTATGGTAGCAAATGCACTGCCGCGCATACCCCAGCCCAGACCGAATATGAACAGCGGATTAAGGATGACGTTGATAACTACGGTCATAATCGTTGCCGTCATCGATTTCATCGGTTGCCCTGAGGCTCTTATTATAGCATTGAGGCTAAAATAGATATGAGTAACGACCGTACCCGATACTATTATCTGCATAAAATCGTATGCGTAGGGCAATGTTTCGTGGCTTGCTCCGAAGAAATATAGTATCGGTTTGAGAAAAATCAATATGGGCACAGTAAATACTACTCCCACTATAAATGTGAGTACAAAGACATTACCCAAAATTTTATTGGCACTATCGTAGTCTTTCTGCCCCAGACGCATAGAGAGCAGAGCTGAGGCACCTACGCCGACCATTGTACCTAAGGCGGCCGATAAGTTCATCAGTGGGAATGTGATAGCAAGCCCCGAAATAGCCAACGCACCTACGCCGTGCCCGATGAAAATACTGTCTGTAATACTATACAAAGCCGCTGCAGTAGTAGCTATTATCGAGGGTATAGCATATTGCATAAGCAACTTGCCTACATCTTTTTTACCGAGTTGGAGCGGACTATTTTTCACTTTATCAATAGAGATTGTCGTTTGGTAGGCAAAAGTACAAAATTATAAATAAAAGCGGTCGCTATTTGTGGCATACCTATGATGTTTCGACAAATAGTAAAACAAACAAACAGGCTGCCGTATTTCACAACCGACAACCTGCCTTTTTATTGATTATATAAACTCTACAACCGTAGTTTTCTATTTTAGGATTACCTTAGTATTCAATACATTAGTGATGTTTATTGATAGATACTGTTATTTTTGCTTTGGGGTCTATCTTCTGAGAAACCCAATAGCACCTCTTCCAACTATCGGGCTTGGCTGTGTAATCCTGTTGGACATCTACCAAACACTTGTAGTGCGTATTGTCTTGTTTTGTAAGTTTTACGGATACTTTGAATACTCCGCTTCCCGTATAGCCCGAAGTAAACAATACAGACCCTTTTGTAAAATCGAACGACGGTGTTTTATCGCAATACGGCTTTAAATCGTCGTCGCTATTGACGATTATCACCGTATCTACCGATATAGGTAATACCTCTTTAAACAACACTGCTTTTGTAGTATCCACTATATCAATATTCTGTGGAATGGTTGCCGGCGTTTCTTCATTACATCCGCTAACCACAATAATTCCTACAAGCAATATCACTGCGGAGAATACTCCTAAAACTCTATTTTTCACTATTTCACCTCCTTTCGAACTCCAGACAAACTATATCATCATAAAACAACTTCAATATATCATTGGTAATCGTAAACTTATTTACATTTTTGATATATTGCAAAAAAGTATATCCATCAGGAGAATCGTCGGCAAAGGTAGAAGACGTGACAGACATCTCTATTGTCTGCCGACTGTAATCCACATAGTATCTGCCATTAATCGTATTTATCGACAAACATCCGTTCATCAGATCTTTGTCCTGAAATTTTATCATAAAATTATCGTCTTTGTTAGGCTCGGGAGCTCTACTTTTGTTACTGACCATATCAACAATACTTATCAGTTTCCAAGCAGTGCCATTGAGTTTCATCACTTCATTTTCCGTTTTTTTAGATTCCGACATTTTTAGATTGATCTCCAAATCTACCATAGCATCGAATTCTCCGCTCCAATAGACATTACAACCACCATTGGTTTTTGCCAGATAGGTATGTTTACCTTTCGGCACTTTGGCGACCAATGTGTTTTCAGAATCTCTTGTACCTACCTGAGTAGAACCTGGTATATACGATTTTAGCAATTTACCTACATGGTTATTATCAATATAGATAGAAATACTATCTACAGGACAATTAACGGAATAAAAATCGGAATAGAAGACAACAGTTTTGTTTTCTACCTTATCTTTCTCTTTGCAAGCCTGTATAGTCCAAATACCACATATTGCCATCAGTACGATAGCGACAACACTTGTTACTTTTGTAAAAACACACTTTTTCATAACATCAATACTTTATAAAATTTATATTCTTATTTGTTTTACCTATTTTTACGATACAAAACGGTTGAGTAACCACAGTTGCATCGTACGAAGTTTTTTCTGTGCAAACAGAAATATCTGATTTATTTTCTGTTATGCTTTTGATATTAATTTCGCACAAATTGGGTCTGATAGAATCGATAACTACTATCAATTGAAATTTGTCGAAGTCGATGTTTGTCTCTGTCAATGAGCTCGAAACATTCCTATGCGAATCCATTTCAGACAACAAACGCTGCCATCGAATCGAATCGGTGATTACGACATTCTGTTTATTTAGGTTTTCTTCCCCACTTCCACTCACATTCCCCTTACCTATAAGGGTGAAATTTAATGCTTTGGGGTACTTATTTTCCTCGCACCCGCCTAAAACTATAAATGCTCCAATGAGCAATATTACTGCGGATAATGTTTTTATAAATTGCTTTTTCATATCTATATAA
>CAJPNS010000102.1 GCA_905372135.1 Porphyromonadaceae bacterium
AACAGCATGATATACGTAAGCATATTTTTCGGCAAATATATTTTTAGCAAAAATAATCATTATTTTCCAGTAGCCAAATTTTTTGGCGTTAAAAACATATAAAAACGCATTTTGTTTATGACAGTCCGTATTCTACCTGATAAAAGTTTATGCTTAGGTATCCGCTTAGTTCGCTTTTTATAACTCTATCGCTTGAAGCTACAGAAAACCGATAATGTTATCTGTCGTTGTAGTCGCTACGGTGTCGAACTGTCGGAGGGCGTTGATAAGGCGGAATGCCTCGAATTTGTGTATGTCGCACACTGCAATCGGCCGCTCTTCGATAGTGCCGTCTGCCAGAAGTCGTGCCCGAGCTGTGCCGCAGAGCAAAGGTGTAGAGGGGGTAATCCATTTTTGTCCGTCGAAAAAGACGATGTTGCATACCGACGTGTCGGTTACCATACCGTCTTTTATGATCAAAACATCGTCGCAGTTGCCTCTCTGTGAGAATAGATTGTTTATAACACTTCTATCGGTATATTTAAGCGAGTAGTCGAACGACGGAGCTACCTCCCTCATCTTGAGCCTCGTAATGTTCTTCGTAATATACGGCTCTATCTCTGTCTTTGTAGACGACTCGTTGTAGCTTATTCGTAGGCGGAATCTGCCCGTGCAGTACTCGGACGGGATATGGGTATTGTCGAGTAGGCTGTAAGTGGGGCAGTGGCGATAGAGAGAGCTATACGACGTTTCGAACCGACGGCGGTGCCATTCGACGTTTCGTATATGCCCGTTGTCGATGCTCAATGTCTCAAATAACGGGTACATATATTTTCTCTATAAGTTCGTTGTACTCGTCGTCTAAGCTGCTTTGAGCGGTAATGCCCCCACCGCTTTGGAAGAACAACTTGCCGTTGCGTTGTCCGACGAAGCGTATCATTACGGCAGAGTCGAGGTTTGCTCCGTCGAATATGCCGAATACTCCCGTGTAGTAACCGCGAGGTTCACCCTCTGCCTTGCGGATTATCTCCAATGTCTTTTCTTTTGGGGCACCACTCACAGACCCCGCCGGTAGCAGCCGCCAAAGAATCTCGCCCAAGTGTCGTCGCCAATCGGCAGGCAACGATGCAGTTATCTCGGAGCTTGTCTGCAAGATACGGCTTTTGTGTGTGTCGATACGTTCGATGTAGCGGTATCGTTTCACCTCGGTAGATGAGGCTACCATCGATATGTCGTTACGCATAAGGTCTACTATCGTATTGTGTTCGCTCTCCTCTTTGAGGCTGCCGATAAGCGTGGCGGCGGCATCTTCGGTATCTGCGTTTATAGTGCCTTTCATAGGGAAAGTACAGATGGTATTGCCATCGGTCTTTACGAAACATTCGGGAGAGAAGACCACAAACTCATCGCCGAATAGCAGTTTGTACATAGCCCGGGAGGCGTGGAATATCTCTTCGAGGCTTATGTTTATCTCTATAGGAGTGCGGCAAGTGAGATTAAGCAGGTACGAATTACCTATATTCTGCTGATGCACCACATATTCGAACCTCTCGGCAAACGCCTCTCGGCTTATCGGAAGGGCATTGAGAACGACCTCTTTACGAACGTAGCGATATGGTCGGGCATTGGTATTGCCTTTGACATTGTAAAAGATATTGTAGTCGGCAGCCTCCGATAGTCGGCACACGAAAGGATTCTCTTTTTCGAAGTCGATTACGAATAGAAATTGCTCGCCCGAGGAGGCATATTCCGATACTGTCTGTATAAATTGCTCGGTATTCATCGGAAGACGTTATGAAACACAGTGCAAAAGTACATCAACTTTTCGAATCTTCGGATAAAACATTTGTGAGCGATTAAAATAAGAGATAATTTTTATTCGGTAAAAAAATAGTATCTTTGCCCCCACGATTCTGCTTCTTTCCGTTTCGTGTGAGAAGTCGATAGTGAACCGAACAACACATATTAAATAAACATAAAAAATATCGAAATTATGGATTTCACAAAGTATCCGATGGCAGAACCATACAAGATAAAGATGGTAGAGCCTCTGAAAGTAACAACTCGCGAATATCGCGAAAAAGCAATGAAAGAAGCAGGTTACAATACATTCCTGCTCAGAAGTGAAGACGTTTATATCGACCTACTGACCGACTCGGGCACCAACGCTATGAGTGAAAACCAGTGGGCAGGGCTGATGCTCGGCGACGAAGCATACGCAGGCTCTAAAAACTACTATCACCTCGAAGACGCTATGCACGAATGTTTCGGCTACAAACACCTTATCCCCGCACACCAAGGACGCGGTGCCGAACAACTCGTCTCGAAAACATTCATCAAGCCGGGTCAGTACGTACCGGGTAATATGTACTTCACTACCACCAGAGAGCACCAAGAGCTCGCAGGAGGTATCTTCGTAGACGTTATCTGCGACGAAGCTCACGACCCGAACGACAAATCGCCCTTCAAAGGTAACGTAGACCTCAACAAGTTCGAAAAACTCATCAAAGAGAAGGGTGCCAAAAATATCGCTTACATCACGGTAGGTGTTACCGTAAACCTTGCAGGCGGACAACCCGTCTCTATGGAAAACTTGCGTGCAGTAGGCAAGATGGCTCACGAGAACGGTATCAAAGTGGTGCTCGACGCCACTCGTGCTATGGAAAACGCCTATTTCATCAAAATACGTGAAAAGGGTTATGCCGACAAATCTGTAAAAGAAATCCTACGCGAAATGTGTTCGTATACCGATGCCGCTACCTGCTCGGGTAAAAAAGACTTCCACACCAATATCGGCGGTTTCGCAGCTTGCAACGACGACGACGCTGCCACACAGATGCGTGCATACGTAGTGGTATACGAAGGCTTGCAGACCTACGGCGGTATGGCAGGACGCGATATGGAAGCAATGGCTCGCGGTATGCTCGAAGCTTGCGACGACGACACAATGCGTCATCGTATCGCACAAAGCGAATATCTGGGTAATAAACTAATCGAAGCAGGTATACCTGTAATCCATCCTATCGGCGGACACGGCGTATTTATCGATGCTAAGGCTTTCTATCCGAATGTTCCGCAAAAACATTACGTAGCACAGGCTTTGGCTGCCGACCTCTATGTTCAGAGTGGTGTTCGTTCGATGGAACGCGGTATCGTCTCTGCCGGTCGCGACAAAGTAACGGGACACGAACACGAACCGAAACTCGAAACCATACGTCTTACTATCCCACGTCGTGTGTACACTCAGTCGCACTTCGATATCGTAGCAGACGGTGTTGTCGAACTTTACAAAGAACGCAGCAAGGCACGCGGTTTGAAGATGGTTTACGAACCGAAAGCTCTCCGCTTCTTCCAAGCACGTTTCGAAAAGCTATAAACATTATTATAAAATATTGCCAGAGAGGGGCTGTGGCGTAACTCACGTTGCAGCCCTTTTTTATTTGTGTAAAAGAGCTATTCTAAAATAGCTAAGTAGTAATTCGGAGACTGCTAAATAGTTTTCGAGAAATTGCTAAATAGTTTTTGTGAAATCGCTAAGTAGTTTTCCTGAGATTACTATATGGTTTTCGGAAGATTGATAAGTACCTTTTGCAAAATTGCTAAATAGTTTTCGGGAATATGGCAAAAAAGGGAGTTCCTCGCCTACTGCGAGAAACTCCTCAATCAACAAATATTTAAGAAGAACACTTATTCTTTTATCAATCGCTCTACTCTATTGCCTATACGTACGAGGTATATTCCTTCGGCCAGACTGCTTATATCGAGTACTGCTTTGCCGTCGGCGATACGTGCCGTCAGCAGTTTACGTCCCGAGAGGTCGGTGACTGCTATTTCTTCGTCGGTAGCAGGCGACTCGATAGTAACGAAGTCTTTCGACGGATTGGGCGATATAGTGAAGCCTTCGACAACTACGGTAGATATATCTGTGCCGGTGCCACAAGTATAGGTAGTATTATGTATTCTACTGCCGTTTTTGTTGAGAACAATCCAATGCTTATTCGTGGCGATAGTATCGCGGCAACCGTCGACGCCGGGGTTGTTCGACGCAGAGGAGTTCTTTATAAATATCATAGCCATATCCATCGCCGTACGAGCGGGTAGAGCTTTGAATATGGAGTCGAGTCCGCAGTCTGAGAATCGGCAGCCATCGATAGATATCATTTGCAGAAAGTCGGCACCTCCGATATTGAGACGAGTCAGTTTAGGATTTACCGAGAGATTCAACATCTCGATGTCATTGTTGTACCTTAGGTCGAGGCTACTTATTTCGGTGCTATCGCACGAGAGTGCGAAAAGTTTCGTATTCAGGCTTACGTCGAGGTATCCGATTTTGGTGCTTCCGCATATTAGCGATACCAAATCTCTATTTTTTTCCAAATAGAGGTTGCCGATAGCATTTGCCGAACAGTCGAGAGTAAGTAGTCCGGGGTTGTTGCTTATCGATACATTTGTGAGGTTATTCCCGTTACCTGAGCAGTCGAGGGTGGTAATGTTGCCATACATTGTAATTTCTGTAGCGTCGGTCGGTACTTGTACGGAGATAGCTCTCTGAACAGTATCGATTATAACATATTGTGGTATTTTGCTGCCGTAAACAATCTTACTAAGCGACGGAACAGTATCTCCCTTAACTTTAAGATTGATAGTTGAACCCTTTGCTACTGTAAATTTCATATACAGGTCGGTATTGAGCCCATACCCCGAACTGGTAGGACAGCTATAAGCATTCTGGTCGTTCTGTATTGCAGTATTACCGTTAGCGTCCAATACTTTCCATTGTTTGTGTGTGGCTATGGTATCGCGGCAACCGTCGACGCCGGGATTGGTAGCGTTATCGTTTTTGATGAATATCTTAGCGTCGTCCGATACCAGACGGGTCGGTAGAGCGCTGAATACGGAGTCGAGTCCGCAAGCAGATAGAGCATTGCCATAGGCATCCAACCTTACAAGTTGAGGGTTGCCCTCTACTCTGATAATGCTAAGGTTGCTATTGCCCGAACAGTTGATTTCGGTAATATTCTGATGGGCTATTGTAGAGATAGCATAGATGTTGTCGGCATTGTCGTGGCAGTCGAACTTCGATACTTTGCCGTATATCGATACCAGTTTTGCTTTGGCGAAAAATTCTTTTCTACCCATAGCCGCCGTACCTACGGTCATAATCGTATCTCGCATTCCGCTTTTTACTCGTATCTTAGTGTTTGGAGCGGTAGCTGCAAGGTCGAACCATATCTTTTGACCTTTTTTTGCCCCGATAGTGATAATACTATTATGGTCTACTCCACATGTGTAGATGGTATTGACAATAGGAGTGGTTCCTCCTCCTGCCATATTGAGTACCTTCCAATTACGATTGGTAGCGATAGTGTCGCGGCAGCCGTCGGCGTTGAAGTCGGGGGCTCCACCGTTTTTCAGATAGATAGTATCGGGGTCGGTACTCGTACGTGTAGGCAACGTACCGAACAGAGTATCGAGCTGACAGTCGGTAAGATTGGTATTCCACATACGAATTTCTTTGATACTGTTTGCTCCTGCGATATTGAGACTCTTTAACTTGGTGTTGAAGCAAAATAACTTCAAGAGCAACGGGTGCGAGCTTAGGTCGAGACCTTCTATCCGAGTGTCGTTGCACACGAGCATTTTCAGAGAAGTACAGGCAGATACGTTGAGTGTGGTGATGTGATTCTTCCTGCAGTGTAGCTCTTCGAGGACTGTGTTGTGCGTAACGTCGAGACTTGTCAGGTTGTTTTCGCTGCAATCGAGCTTTATAAGATTGATGTTTTGGCTCAGGTCGAGGCTTGTGATGTTGTTTTTGTCGCACATCAGCTCTAAGAGTCCGCTGTTTTTGCTTACATCCAGAGATGTAACGTTAGTATTGTTGCTTTCGCAACTGAATCCCGTAAGGTCGCCGTATATCGCCATCGTATCGGCTCCTGCCTGATAGTCGGAGAATCCGGCCCAAGTGTTACCTACCGTAATGTTGGTATCCAACGCACCGCTTTTGATTTTCACTGTCGTATTTGGGGCAGAGGCTTTCATATTGATACTTATCGCCTGTCCCGAAACGACGCCGAGTTTTATAGACTTCGACAGGTCTTGTGCCATAATGTCGGCACCGGCTACAAGCCCTACAAATAGAGCCAATAGACTACATAAAAATTTCTTCATAAATAAATTTGGTTTAAAAAATTAA
>CAJPNS010000103.1 GCA_905372135.1 Porphyromonadaceae bacterium
TCTTGACGTCGCCCCGTTTCGGCGGTGACGTCGCCTCTGAAATTTCTCGACGTCGGGAAATTTTACGCTCGACGTCGAGCGTAAAAACAGGATAATAATCTCCTAAATTTCTTCCCCGAAAGAAATTTCACGGTAGCCGTACGAATATTTTAGGCACTCTTACAAGCGTAATATTTGCTACCTTTGTAACGTATTTTCTAACTCAATAGTAGTTTTACAAAAATGAGACATATATATATATTATGTGCGTTAGCGATGTTCGTCGTCGAGCTCGCCGCCCAGAACTCCCGCGATAGCCTCTTTATGCAGCAAATAGCCGACGAACGTCTCGTCGACAGCACCGCCGAGCAGCGTTTCGACAACGCTTTCTACGCCGCCGAGGCATTGAAGAATAGGAGCGATTTTACAGCCGCTATCGAAGGCTATCGACGTTGCCTCGCGATAGATAGTACTAACGCTGCGGCGTGGTTTGAGCTGTCGAAGATGTACAGTTTCGTCGGTAATACAGATATGTCGTATCGTATCTTGCTCAAGGCAGTGAAATACGCCCCCCGAAACGACTATTACAAAGAGATACAAGCAGCATACTGCGTATCAAACAAAGAGTACGGCAAGGCTATCCGTATTTTCGAGAGACTATCGAAGGCAAACAAAAGTAAGACCTCGTATCTGTACAGCCTCCTGAAGCTATACGAGGCAGTAGGTAACGATAAGAAATATATTGCTACAATACGAAAAATCGAAACTCTCAACGGTATCTCCGAAGAGACTACCATAGCTAAGGTAAACTATTTCAACAAGAAAAATCAACCTAAAAAAGCAATAGCCGAAATCGATGCTCTCATAGATAAATATCCCTACAATATCGACTACAAGACCTTTATCGCACAGTATTACCTCACTATCGGCGATACGGCGGCGGCTCTCGTACAGCTCGACCGTCTGATGAACAAGTATCCCAACAGCGGATACGTCTATATGACTTTTTTGCAGTATTATAATGCTAAAAACGACCAAGAGCAAGCCAAACGGTGTCTGGCGAAAATAATCGACGATACCAATATCGATATTTCCGAGAAACTGGATATATTCATCACTCATATCGACCTCCTCGAGAAGAACGAGCAACACGACAAAGCCAAACGTTTCTTCCATACTCTCATCGATGTATATCCCAAAGAAAGCTCCATATACACGCTATACGGTGCGTACCTTATCGACCTCAAAGACACCGTCCACGCCGAAGATGTGCTCAATACCGCCGTATCGCTCAACCCCGACGACGAGAGCAGTTGGTCGCTACTTGCTCAGATATATATTGCCAACGATAGTATCGATAAACTGATGAAAATTGCCGACGAAGCCGAGAGTCTTTTCCCCGACAACTCTACGTGGGCTTACTACAAGGTGATGGGGCTCATACAGCAAGGCAAGCAGGCTGAGGCTATAGCTCTAATAGATTTTTATGTCGATAATCTCGATAGCAAACAAAATGGGTTCAAATCGCTTATCATTGCTATCAAGGGCGATTTTATGCTTCAAGACAGCCTCTACACCGAGGCTTTCGCCTGCTACGAACGAGCTATCGAGTACAACCCCAATAACGTCATCGCTCTCAACAACTATGCTTACTACCTTGCCGTGTGCAATACAGACCTTGCGAAAGCCGAGAAGATGAGCAGTAAGACTATCATTGCCGAGCCGAAAAACGGTACTTATATCGATACTTACGCTTGGATACTCTTCCGCCAAGGCGACCTGAACGGAGCGAAACTCCATATCGAACGTGCATTGCTATACGGCGACGACCCCGACGTACTGGAACACTACGGCGATATCCTCTTCAAACTTGGCGACGAGCAGAAAGCCCTCGAGCAGTGGAAGAAGTCGAAAGATAAAGGCAACGCCTCGCCTACGCTGCAGAAAAAGTTAGACCATCGGCGATACATTGAGAGTCCCGTAAAATGCAAGTAAAGTATAGCTAAAAGTCTCTCTCTGTGGAATTATAGCCTTCGATACGGCTTGTGCTTTTATAAGTATATGTTTGCAATAAATAAAAATAGGCTACCTATAAACGGAGTAGCCTATTTTTGTGTACTTTGTCTGCGATATTGCAGATACACTGTGTTTGTTGTGGAGCTGACGGGATTCGAACCCGTGTCCAAACAAGGAAGCAATATGCTTTCTACATGCTTATCTTCGCCTTTGGTTTTCGTCTATCGGCAAGACCGAAGCCACCAACCGATAGCTTATCTGCTAAAAACTTCGAAGTCGCCTCGCAGCCCGACGCCATCTATCTCCGATATTCCCTACACCTCTTTGCCAAACCGCCTCGGAGAGCGGCATTTGAGAGATGTCTCGTTGCAGCACCTGTGCCACAATTAAGCTTAAAGTACTATACTTCCGTTTAAGCAGCGAGAGCGTAATTATTTTCGCCAGTTATGGTTTGTCGTGTGTGTTTATAGTGCTACCCAACAACGCACTGCATGCTTACATACCTCTTCTGCTTGCTGTCAAAACCAAACAGCCCCCAGTAGCTTTTTGTAATCAATTAGAGTGCAAAGATAATAAAAAGTTACAAAACCGAAGCATTGCAATACTCGGAATATCGGAAATTTACTACCTTTGCAGGTAGTTCAATTTTTATGTTTTATAGAAAAAAGTAATGCAACAATATATATTAAATCAAGGCACGAGCAATCCTGGTGTTGCGGGTTTCAGAGGTAATACGCACCAAAAACTACCCGTCGTCAATTGGCTTGCCGACCTGCCCGAGACACAGCAAGAGAGCAATCTTGTGGAGGTTCAGTTTAAAAACACACGTAAGTGCTATTACCTAAATAGCAACAGTTTATTACTCGAAAAAGGTGATTGGGTGGCGGTAGAAGCCTCGCCCGGACACGACGTAGGAGTAGTTACTCTTACAGGACGTTTGGTACTTTTGCAGATAAAGAAAAATCGCATCAATATGGATCGTTACGAAGTAAAACGTCTGTATCGCAAAGTCCGTCAGTCCGATATGGATAGGTATCATGAGTTTAAGGCAAAAGAGTACGATACTATGATTCGAGCCCGACAGATCACTCAAGACCTAAGGCTCGATATGAAGATAGGCGACGTAGAGTACCAAGCAGATGGCAATAAGGCTATATTTTATTATATAGCCGACGGACGTGTCGATTTCCGCCATCTTATAAAAGTCTTGGCAGACGCATTCAAGACTCGTATCGAAATGAAGCAGATAGGAGCCCGTCAGGAGGCAGGGCGAATAGGTGGTATCGGTCCTTGTGGCAGAGAACTATGCTGTGCTACTTGGCATACCAATTTTGTTACCGTCTCCACAGGTGCGGCACGTATACAGGATATATCTACCAATCCGCTTAAACTCGCCGGACAGTGTGCCAAAATTAAATGTTGTATCAATTACGAAGTGCCTGTTTATAAAGATGCTTTGAGACAATTGCCGCCAAGTAACAAGGTATTGAATACTACCGAAGGCGATTTCTATCATATCAAGACCGATGTTTTCAAGGGTATTATGACCTATGCCTCATCGCCAAATTCGAATGCCAATATCACTTCTGTGCCCGTTGAGCGTGTTCGTGAGATAATAGCTATAAATAATCAAGGGCAAAAAGTAGCGTCGTTGCTTTCGAAAGACGATAATGTAAACGGAGGTAGAGTGCAGGAGATGGATTATCAGAATGTTATAGGGCAAGATAGCCTTACTCGCTTCGATAAAGACAATAGCAAACGTAAGTCTTCGTCGAGCAAAAGACGAAGTAAACCGTCGCGCGATAGGTCTAACAACAGGCAAAAAGAGAAATCACAAAACGAAAATCAGCGTAAAACAGATACCAATAAGCAGAGCGGTCAGCAGTAGTCTGCTATTATATTGTTGAAGAAATCGTTACATGGTTTCATAGCGTGGAATATGCGGGCGGCATAATCCGTAAAATCGGCTGCACAGATGGTCTTGGCCTCGAGCGGATGCTCGATGATAAAGTCTTTGTACTTGAGCAATTCGCCTGCGGGCGAAGTCGCCGAGAATCCTGCGGGGAATTTTTTGAGCGGCGGCATAAACGGCTCTATTTTACCGAAATATTTACGGAAGTCGCTGTTGGAGACAATATCTGAGAGTTCGTCGTAATTGACATCGATTTCGTGTCGTATGGCTGAAAGCACCTCTTTCGACGGATTGTAAGCCCCGCCCGACAAGAACGACTGTTCGGCATCGATATGCAGATAATAGCCCGCATACGGACTCTTACGTCCGCCGTTGCGGGCAATATAAGCGCCAAAATGTGTCTTGTACGGTATTTTATTGGGCGAGAAGCGAATGTCGCGATAGATACGGAAGATACAGTTTTCGGGTTTCAGATAAGCAATGTCGCTATCGAACTCGGCGATTTTGTCTATCAGACGTTTTACTTCTTGTTTATAGAATTCGAGTGAAAGGTTGTATCGCTCTTTGTTCGCTCCGAACCACTCTCTATTGTTGTTTCGGCTGAGGTCGCCGAGGAAGTCGATGAGATATGCGTAATTCATTGTGTTTCACCCAACATTAACAGAAAATCAATTTGTCGGCACTACAAACCTTACGGTCAGTCGGCTGCGTTGTTCGACGAATACTATCTTTTCGGCAAAGACACAGTCTAAAATCTCTTTCGTGTAATGGCGTATAGTGATAAGTTCCACATCGGTATTGTAAAGCACTTCGTAGCTGAGCTGCAACTCTTTTACCATAGCATTGAACGTAGCCTGATTGTAATCGATACAGAGCGAAAAACTGATAGCCGAGGTCTGTATGAGGCTTGCTTTTACCTTATAAGCTGCCAAGATAAGAAATATAGAGCTGAGACGCTCCTCGGCGACGAACGAGAAATCGCGGGGAGTGAGCGTGAGCAGTACCTGATTTTTCTTGTGAATGTATATAGGCGGCATCTTTACACGCTCGGTATAATCGTTGATGACCGACCCATCTTCGTCGGGGTTGATGAACGATTTCACGTACAATGGTATCTTCTTTATCTTTAACGGCTTAATGGTTTTGGGGTGTATTATCGTTGCTCCGCAATACGAAAGTTCTATTGCCTCTTTGTACGACAGACGGCTGATTATCTGCACATCATCGTACAACTTCGGGTCGGCATTCATCACACCTGGTACGTCTTTCCATATCGTTACGCTCTCGGCATTGAGCATCGAGGCGAGCAGTGCTGCCGAATAGTCTGAGCCCTCGCGTCCGAGTGTAGTAGTCTGGTTGGTGATGGTGCCGGCGATGAACCCTTGTGTAATATACATCTTGGTGTCGGCGAAAGTCATAGCCGATTTTACAAGCTCTTTCGACAAATCGTATTCTACGATGCCCTCGCGGTAGTTGTCGTCGGACTTTATATAGTTGCGTATATCGACGAATGTATTCTTTATTCCGCTACTATTCAAATAATCGGATACGATAGAGGTCGATAATATTTCGCCGAAACACACGATACGGTCGTACTCGAAGTCGTAACTAAGCGATGGCTTCTGCGACACCGTTTTGTCCAACTGGCCAAAGATATTTTCCAGCAATCCCGATATATTACCCTTATCTTTGTAGAGGTTTTTCACTATGTCGAGGTGGAAGTCTTTTACCTTGCGTATATTGTCCGTCAAGTCGGGTTTTCGGTTGAAATAGCTATCTACGACGGCTTCGAGCATATTGGTAGTTTTACCCATTGCCGATATTACCACCACGAGATTGTCGGTATTGTTGCCCACGATACGGGCGAGGCGGTTTACTCCTTCGGCACTATTGACCGATGCTCCTCCAAATTTATATATTTTCATCGTGTTTTTTCAGATTATTGTTACTTCGCCTCTTAGCGATGTATTCAGTTCTTTTTTTATTTTCTCGTTATCGTTGTATCTGCCGAGCAAAAACATCAATTTGGCAACGGCAGCCTCCACAGTCATATCGTATCCGCTTACGACGCCTGCCTTTTTCAGGTTCAGGCTCGTGGCA
>CAJPNS010000104.1 GCA_905372135.1 Porphyromonadaceae bacterium
TTCTTTCAATCGTTGTGTAGCCCAGATGCGAAACTGTGTGCCTTGCTGCGACTTGACACGATAACCCACAGAGATAATCACGTCGAGGTTGTAATAATCTATATTTCGGGTAACTTCTCTACCACCTTCTATTTGAACTGTTGCAAAATTTGCAACAGTTGCCTCCGTAGACAGTTCTCCTTCCTCAAAGACGTTCTTGACATGGCGTGAGATAGTAGACTTATCACGTCCGAAGAGTGTTGCCATCTGGTCTAACGACAGCCACACCGTTTCACTCTCGAATCGGACGTCTATCTTTATCTTGCCATCTGCCGACCTGTAGATGAGCATATTGTCGTTACTATTTGATTCCATCGTGATTATATCTTTTATTCTTCATTCAGCTCGTCACCCATACGATATTTGATGTCGTAGTTGATGATAAAGTCGAGCTCCTCTTCGGTAAAAACGTAATGAATGGCAAGTCGTTGAAATAGCCGACACAGAAATCCACACGCTTTACCCTATCATTGGTAATAATCCCTTGCAGCCCTTCGGCAAATTTAGTTTCTATATTATCGTATATAAGTGCCATATTCTATATTTGAAATTATCCGTTATAAATCCATTTAGTTGATATGCGTAATAAAATACCCTCCATTAGTCAATGTAAAGTTGTAATGCGAGCCTATTGACTGATGATTTAAAACACATAGTTTTCGCTAAAAAACATTGCAAAGATACCTTTTTTTAAACAGAGCTACAAGCGTTCACACAAGATATTGCCACCTTTTGCAAATGCTTTAGAAAAACCTCTCTTCAATAAGAAATTTACAGACCAACAACAAAAAACAATTAGTTAATTATCAACCAATAACACATCTACAATCTATTGTTTTTATTGTATTATTGATTGTCGCAAAAAGCACACAGACGGGAAATATTTTTATTGCATATATCGGAAAGAAATAGTAACTTTGTATGTTTTTCGTGTTCGTTCACGAACGTTTTTTCAATCATTTATTTATCAGTATTTAATAGAATTACAGCATATAATGTCAGACACAACAAACAAAGCAACATCCAATTCGGAATACGGAGCCTCTTCTATCCAAGTGCTCGAAGGGCTCGAAGCCGTACGCAAACGCCCGGCGATGTATATCGGCGACGTAAGCGAAAAGGGGCTTCATCACCTTGTATACGAAGTAGTAGACAATTCTATCGACGAAGCTTTGGCGGGATATTGCAAAAATATCTCGGTCACAATCAATAAAGACAACTCAATAACGGTCAAAGACGATGGTCGCGGTATACCGGTAGATATTCACGAGAAAGAGGGAAAATCGGCATTGGAAGTGGTTATGACCGTGCTGCACGCAGGCGGTAAGTTCGATAAGGGTTCTTATAAAGTTTCGGGCGGTCTGCACGGAGTAGGTGTGAGCTGCGTAAACGCTCTTTCGGACCACCTTAAAGCCGAAATCTGTCGCAACGGCAAACGCTATGTACAGGAGTATTCTCGTGGCGTTCCGCTCGGCGATGTCAAAGAGGTTGGCGCATCGTCGGAGACGGGTACTACTATCACTTTCCACCCCGATAGAGAGATTTTCAACGATATAAACTACAAATACTCTATCTTGGTGAAGCGTATGCGTGAACTCGCTTTTCTGAACGCAGGCATAAAACTATCTATCACAGACTTACGCACCGAAGAAGAGGGTGGAGCCGATAAGACCGAAGAGTTCTACTCCGAAAACGGTCTTCGCGAATTTGTAAAATATATCGACTCTACTCGCGAACCTCTCATAAACGAGGTAATATACATAGATACAAACAAATACGGCACTCCTGTGGAGGTGGCTATGATGTACAATACTTCGTATACCGAGAATCTGCATTCGTATGTAAACAATATAAATACTATTGAAGGCGGTACGCACGTTACGGGTTTTCGTTCGGCTCTTACGCGTACCCTTAAAAAGTATGCCGACGACAACAAACTACTCGAAAAGGCTAAAGTGGAAATTGCATCCGACGACTTCCGCGAAGGTCTTACGGCTGTAATCTCGGTCAAAGTGGCTGAACCTCAGTTCGAAGGACAGACCAAAACCAAGCTCGGCAACGACGACGTAAAGGGTATGGTCGACAGAGCTGTAGCCGAAGCTCTTAATACTTTCCTCGAAGAACACCCGAAAGAAGCTAAAACCATAGTAGAGAAGATTATACTTGCGGCTACCGCTCGTAATGCAGCTCGTAAGGCTCGTGAAATGGTACAACGCAAGTCGCCCCTATCGGGCGGTGGGCTGCCGGGAAAACTTGCCGACTGTTCGAGCCGCGACGCTTCGCAATGCGAGATATTCCTTGTCGAAGGAGACTCGGCAGGAGGATCGGCCAAGCAGGGACGCGACCGCAACTTTCAGGCGATACTGCCACTTAGAGGTAAGATATTGAACGTAGAAAAAGCTATGCGTCACAAGGCTTTCGAGAGCGAAGAGGTACGCAATATCTACACCGCACTCGGCGTTACTATCGGCACCGAAGAAGATTCACAAGCTCTGAACCTCGACAAACTACGTTACAATAAGGTAGTGATAATGACCGATGCCGACGTCGACGGAAGCCATATAGCAACGCTTATACTTACGTTCTTTTTCCGCTATATGAAAGAACTCATAGAAAACGGACACGTATACATAGCTACGCCTCCACTATATCTGTGCAAAAAAGGTAAGATGCAGGAGTATTGCTGGAACGAAGAGCAGCGTATGCGTTTCATCGAGAAATACGGCGACGGCAAAGAGAGCGGTATCACTCAGCAACGTTACAAAGGTCTGGGTGAAATGAACGCCGAACAACTCTGGGAGACTACAATGGATCCTGCGAATCGTACTCTGCGACAGATAACAATCGAAAATGCAGCAGAGGCAGACTATACTTTCTCGATGCTTATGGGCGACGATGTGGCTCCACGTAGGCAATTTATAGAAGAAAACGCTACTTACGCCAATATCGACGCATAAAAGGCGGCGTAGCGGTAAACAAAACTTATAATGAGCGACAACAAAATAGTAGTAGCAATCGACGGTTTTTCGTCGTGCGGCAAAAGCACCATCGCCAAAAGATTGGCTAAAGATGTGGGCTATATCTATGTCGATACGGGTGCTATGTACCGTGCCGTAGGCTATTTTGGTATCCAAAACGGCATAATAACCGAAAACAAGATAGACGAAGAGCGTTTACAAAAAGAGATTGGCAACCTCAGTATAGCGTTCCAAAACGTTGGCGGCGAGCAGCATACATTTCTCAACGGGGGCGACGTAGAGCACCGTATACGTACTCTTGAAGCCGGCAACGCTGCCAGCAGGGTGAGTACCATCGACTTTGTACGGCAAGAGATGGTTCGTCGGCAACAAGAGATGGGTGCAGCCAAAGGCATAGTGATGGACGGACGCGATATAGGAACAGTGGTGTTTCCCGACGCAGAGCTGAAAATATTTGTCAATGCCGACCCCGAAGTACGCGCCCGCCGCCGCTACAACGAACTCACGGCAAAGGGCGAGAAGGTCGATTACCGATCGGTACTCGACAACGTCATGGAACGCGACTACCGCGACACACACCGCAAAGAGAGTCCGCTCGTACGAGCCAAAGACGCCAAGCTACTCGACAACTCTTCGTTCGATATCGAGCTACAGCAGAAAGTGGTTATGAATTGGTTCGAGAGTGCGGTAAAAGGCATATCGTCGAAACGATAATTATCTCCACCACACACAAAAAAAGTAAGACTTTACTTCGTAATCTTTTTCAATAGATTGTAGGCATCGTATATGCCGAGTTCGCCGGCTTTGCTCAGGTCGGCTATTCCTTTCGAACGCTCTCCTGAATAGATATAAGTAAGCCCACGATTGAAATAGGCTTCGGCAAAGTTAGAGTTGCTCTTTATTGCTTCTGTATATTGCTGTATGGCTGCGTTATAGTCTTTTGCCCTAGTCAGCATATTGGCTCTATTGTAGTAGGCAAAAGAGAAGTCGGCCGATAACTCTATGGCTCGGTCGTAGTCGCGTAGGATAAGCTCTACTTCGTGCAATATCTTTTTATTGTCGGGCTTAGCGGTAGACCTGTTTTTATCGTCGTCGGGCTGTATGTTGGCAGACATTACCTCGAATTGTTTCCTGCGTACTACCGCACGGCAGAAGTAAGCCAAAGCATCGTTTTTGATATCTATGGCTCGCGAAAAGTCGTCGACTGCACTGTCGAGGTCTTGTACGATAGCGTAATGTATACCTCTTACGAGGTACAGATAGAAGTCTTGCGGTTCTTTCGATATTCGCCCCGAGAGCATATCTATATTCTTGAATAAATGATTTATAATAGCATCGGTGGGCGATATCTCTTCGGATACAAGATAGAGCTTGTAACTACCCTTGAGCTGACGATTTGTCTCGTTGAGCAACGACGAGAAGTAACTATCGGTTTCGATATCTTTCTGTCGTCGATATAGCGACAGTACGAAGTCGCCTTGCGGTCGGGCTTCGACGTTACGGTTTTGAATTGCTCCGCGAATATCGTTGTCTTTAAACCTATTACCATACTCCTCACTATCCGATACGTCGAACAGTTTAGCCCAATCGCTTATCTTCGACTCTTCGTCAGCTATCTTTATATCGGTGTTTATAGAGTCGGTCTCTTCTTTTTTCGTCGAGGAGTGTCGCTTAGCATTTTCGGCATTTATACGTATGATAGCCTGCATATCGCCGAATGCTGCTTTTTTCTTTTGCAATGCGTTGTACGAACCGGCTCTGGCTTCGTATGCGGGGACAAATTTCGGATAACGTCCGATTACACGCGACAAGTCGTTTATGGCTGCCGTGTGGTTGCCGAGCTTTTGGCTTACGGTAGCACGCATATATATAGCCTCGTACATATTGGGATTGTTTTTCAGGATACGATCGAGGTCTTTTAGTGCCTGATTGTAATCGCCGATTTCAATCATTATCAACGAACGGTTGAAGAGTGCTTTCTCGTCGTTCGGAGCGAGGCTTACGGCTTTGTTGTAGTCGGCTATGGCTCCTGAGTAGTCGTTTTTCTCGTGTAGCAGATTGCCTCTGTTTACGTAGTGTGTGAAGTTGTCGGACTTTAGGCTTATGGCTTTGTTGTAGTCGGCAAGAGCCGAGTCGCCGCGGTTCATAATCATATTTATCATTGCTCTGCCGCCCCACGCTTCTGCAAGATGGCTGTGGCTTCCGACAAGCGAGTCCATCGTACCGAAAGCCGCCAACGTATCGCCGAGCAGCAGCTGTACACGTCCCTTTTCGAGAGTGATTTGCGGGTCGCCTGTCTTACCTACTAAGCGGTTGATAATGTCGAGTTCGTCGGAGTATCGCTTCAGATAATCGTACGATTCGAGTTTGCCTATGAGGTAGGGCACGTTGTCGGGGCTAAATTCGAGTGCACGGGAAAAGTCTCTCTCGGCATCGGCATATTGCTTGAGACGATTGTAGATATAGCCGCGAGCATAGTAAGCACGGGGAATAAACTCATTTTTGCTTATAACCGTATTTATGTCAGACAGAGCACCGTAATAGTCTTCGAGGAAGATTTTGGCGAAAGCTCTGTAAAGATACGGCTCTTCGAGGTACGGTTTGGCTTTTATTATCTGGTTGAAATACTGTATCGCCAATACGTAATCGCTGAAGTATAGAGCGTTGCTACCCACACGCAGCAGACGGTCGGTATTGACCTGTGCGCGTATGCAGAGTGCGTGGAGTATCAATATTGCTATGAGTATTACTTTTTTCATCGGCGGTTTATTGTTTTGCAAATTAACAAAATTTCTGCCAAACCCACTAATTAAAAAGCGTTAACGTAGCAACCGCACCATTGCATATCGCTTAAACCTTTCGACAATTATACGATTGAACAAAAAAAGAACTACGCTATTTCTCGTAGTTCTTTTTTAGGGTTTACCAACTTGCCTTCTTAACCCCCGGAATAAGTCCTTTCGAAGCCATCTCGCG
>CAJPNS010000105.1 GCA_905372135.1 Porphyromonadaceae bacterium
AGTCTGCCAAGTATTTCGGTATGAGATAGATATCGGTTCTTGCCCTTAGTGATATCGAAATATAGTCGATGTGTTAGTATTATCTTGGGTAGTACTCTTTTTACGAAAAATACCGAAGCTTGTACTATATTTCTCACCACAGGCGGGTATCTTCTGTCGATATCGTCGCGCAGCTGCTCTATCGATTTGTAACAGACACACCAGATACCGTCGTCGGGGAGTTTTTCGTTTATCTTGTTGAATATCCGATTGATACCCCGTATCGAATTGAGTTGTGCCAGATTTACCAAAGTACTGTAGCGATACTGACGTATGGTATTGAAATTGAATAGGGTAGTGGAGGCGAATATACGTGTATTCGACGACTGCAAATCGATATGCTGCTGCAGAAAGTCGAGCGACTCTTGGTCGGTATATGTGCGTATCTCGTTTTTTATCTCTTTGTACTCAGTAGAGTCTATTACTTTGGCGGTTTTGAGCACACTCGCCGATTGACGAGGCTCTACCTGCGGAAGCTCGTCGTCCATATTCGTGGCGTAGCGATAGAACTGATATATCAGTATAATCGTATAACTCACTATAAACATTATCAATACCATCGTAGTTACGACATATATCGATACGTCTTTCAAAAAAGGTATACAGCCTACTCCGAAGTAGAATGTGCCGTATACTATGAGCGATACAAGAAGTACTATCAGCAATTCCCGTATGAAGCGGTAGGTCTTCTGCCGGCGATACCGCTGTAATATATACGATACAACTATCCAGTATACAAGCACATAGCCGAAGACATAGATGTAGTTTATTATCGTGGTCTTCTCGGTCGATATACGCCAAACCAGCAGTATTAGTAGAGTGAATATCCATGCAAAGAGGTCGACCGATATTTTCCTCCAACTCGGTATGTATGAGAGCGATTGTAGCAATCTATTCATATACGATTGAAATATTGTTTCTATCTGCAAAGATATGAAAAATACTCCATTTATACAACTATTATTTGCTGCCGGCGTATATCGCTCGCTTATGTGTTATGAAAAATACAAAAAAAGACACTCCTACTCTTATTTTTCAGAGGGAGAGTGTCTTGTAATCAATGTCTATCTGAAAAGACTTAGTGTCTCTTAGCGGATAGCACGAAATGCCTTCATAGGAGCACCGGCAGGAGCAGCGGTGATATCGAGGCTGCCTGTATATTTCAGATTCAGGGTGCTACCGAAGTGAGTAGTAATATTAAATGTTATTTCCGTAGCTGTTACCGTAGCTGTACCGCTATGGAAGAAGTAGTAAGGCGTAGCATATTTATTACCATTTCGTTTGGCAAAGAAAGACGGATATAAACCCTTTTCTGTTTCTCCAGCAGATTTCCAAATAGTATTAGCAACGGGAGGATTATTTTGAGAAATTTCTGCGACAGAGTATGATCCTTCCGGTAGTTTAGCAGCGTTCTTATCTACAATAAACACAACCACAGTTCCATAGCCGTTTGCATTAGCACTTGTTTGTAAAGTTACTTGTTTTAGGTTATCTTCGCCTTGTATAGCTTGTCCTATCAGCGTACCTGTATCCCACTCTTCGGTAAGAGTTGTTTTCTGTTTCGGTTCATTTAAGAATGGCTCGTCGAGACCATTGGTGAATGTATAAGAACCTGTGGCTGTGAGATTGTATTCTACGTCGTTAGCATCTTTACCAATGAAAGTGATCTTACCGTCGGCAAGTGTAAGCTCACCCGATACGAAAGGTACTCTGTCTACAACTCCTTGTTGTGTTACTTGACCTACAAAAGTAGCTTTTGGGTCTTTTATTATGAGACCACTATCGAATTGATTTGCTTCTCCCATAGTATATTTACCCATCTTTGGAGCGTAGTTGGGATCCGGTTGCGGAGTATCAGACGAAATCGAGAAAAAATATGCAGGTCCTACTTTTATTATCTTACCTTCGCTATTGAGCATATCTTTATTTACAAGTATTATAGAGTAGAAGTGTTTACCTGTCATATTACTATTGCCTTGATAAGCAGCATAGACTACAGCAGCCTCCACTGTGACAGACGACTCTGTTACCGTTACCTTACAAGTAGCTTTTTTGTTGCCATCTACTGTAGTAACTGTAATAGTAGCTTCACCCGCTGCGATACCTTTTACCTTACCATCGTTGTCTACAGTAGCTACATCTGTCTTATTCGACTCCCACTTTACTGCCTTATTTTTTGCATCGGCGGGTTTTATAGTAGCCTTAAGAGTAAACTCTTCGCCTACTTTTATACTCTGAGTCTTTGCGCTAAGAGTAACACTTTCTACTTTCGGGTCTTTCTTACAAGACGGGAAAGCAACCATCATCACTGCTGCTATAAGCAGCCCAAAACCAAATACTTTCTTCATAAAATGTACTGTTTTTTTTATTTGTTAATTAATTGAAAATATAATAATCGTTATTTATCGCAAATAGTATTCGCTGTCCACTAATCGACGATTGCACAAAGGTAATACTATTTTTGTTATTACAATGCGTCAATCAAATTTTTTTATCGTCCATTGCGAAAAAAATATTCCGATAGCCGGAAAAATAAGATACTTTACTTCAGACACACGACTCTGATTTTGGTTTAAAATCGTAGCTGTATCGGAAGTGTTTTTTATTTGAGTCGGGGCATCAGATTGGCAGCTTTCATATTGTTTTCGAGCCAGATACGTCTGTCGGAAATTTTTCCTTTAAGATATTTTTCTATCATAAGCGATACTATCGGAGCCGCCCAAGTAGCTCCGAATCCTGCGTTTTCGACCACTATTGCCATAGCAATCTTCGGATTGTCTTTCGGTGCGAATGCTATGAAAATGGAGTGGTTGCCGCCGTGCGGGTTTTCGGCTGTTCCCGTCTTGCCACATACTATGATACTGTCGATCCGAGCGATACGTGCCGTAGAACCACTACCTCCGCCATTTACAGCCCACTGCATACCTTGTATTATGGGAGCGAAATATTGCGAATCGACCCTCGTGCGTATGACGTTGGTATAGGCTGTATCGAGTGGTATACCATCGATTTGCTTTATTATGTGCGGACGTATCCAATAACCTCTATTAGCTACGATAGCACAGAAATTGGCTAACTGTATGGGAGTAGATATTATTTCGCCCTGTCCGATAGCGATAGATACTATGCTGAGGCTTTGCCAGCGGTGTCGACCGTATTTTTTGTCGTATAGCTCGGCGTCGGGTATGAAGCCTCTATTCTCGTTTGGGAAGTCGACTCCGAGTTTGCGTCCGAATCCGAACGACGATATATCGTGTCGCCACACATTCAAAGCGTTCTCGATAGAGCTATATTTACCATCGTCGAGCATTTTTCTTAGAGCGGCACAATAATAAGCGTTGCAAGAGTTTGATATGGAGTTTGGTAGATCGAGCGGCGACATGTGGTTGTGGCATCCGAGTCTGAAGCTGCCCACTACGTATCCCCCATGGCACGGAAACCGCGATTCGGTCGATATGATATTCTCTTGCTCGAATACAAGTGCATTTGCTACCTTGAATGTACTGCCCGGCGGATATCGTGCCATCAACGGACGGTCGAGTAGTGGTTTGTATGGATCGCCCAGCAGTATGGAGTAGTTTTTTCCGCGTTGTTTGCCTATCAGTGTCGATAAGTCGTATGTAGGCGACGATACAAGTGCAAGTATCTCACCCGTAGCGGGTTCGATAGCGACTATGCTTCCCACTTTGTTTTGCATAAGTAGTTCGCCGTATGCCTGCAAGTCGATGTCGATGCTTAATTTCAGCGACTTACCTCCTATAGGGGCAATGTCTTTGGTACCGTTTTTATATTTGCCTTGTATACGTCCTTTTACGTCGCGTAAGAATATTTCGAGTCCGTTCCTACCTTTTAGTATGCTCTCGTATTGCTTCTCTACACCGCTAATGCCTATATAGTCGCCTTGCCGATATTCACTGCCTATTTCGCTCTCCAATACCGCTCGCGATACTTCGCCGATAGAACCTATGGCGTGAGCCGCATTGGTAGTGGTATATTGTCGCATAGTACGGCTTACAAGCGATACTCCGGGGAACTTCCATATAACCTCCTGAATGACGGCTGCTTCTTCGGGAGTGAGCTGTGTTATAAACTTTTGCGGCAGTAGCTGCGAATAGTTTGGGTTCTTGCTTCTGTCTTTGATATCGATGAGTTTACGTACAAAATCGTCTTTGTCGATTCCGAGCACCCGACACAATTCGGTGGTATCTATTGGGTTACCTTGGTTTTCGAGATCGTCCCATTGTTTCATTACGATATCGATATCGTATATCGGTTGATTGAATACCAATAGTTTACCGTTGCGGTCGTATATCAGTCCGCGAGGAGCATATATCGTTTTTCTAAAAAACGCATTATCGTCTGCCTGGTCACTGTAATCCTTTATTATCTGTAGATTTACGAGCTGTCCCACCAATACGGCGGTAGCCAATATTACAAATATTTGTATGTATGTATTCCGATATTTGAAATTATCTCTCATTGTATTTTTTGAAAACCACAGATTGTACGAAAAGTACGAATATCGCTGTAGCAATGGTGCTTACAAGAGCTTTTTGCAGTATGTTCAATACGAATCTCACATCGAACGCCTCCAATGCAAAGACAGACAAAGAGTATATCAATATCATCGATATGGCATACTTGTAATAATCGGCAGATAATCCTACAAATAGGTTGGGATGGTGCTCTGTATCTTCTTTTGAGAAAAAGAGATTGATTATACCGCCTCTAATAGCCGATACCAGTGTAAGAGAAAAAGCGTGTATGCCATAACTGTTTGAAAATACGTCTACTGTAATCCCCATAGCGAAAGCCATAAGCATCAGCGGTATGGTCTTGAACCGAAGTGGCGATATCAGTACGAATATCAGATGAAAAAAGATACAACCATATCCGAGCAGGCTTATCTGGTTGAATATGAGTATTTGAAGTAATATCGATAATACAAAAGAGAAAAATCCGATTGCTATGTCTTTCATTATTCTGCTATATTGATTTGATTGCGGATTTCGTTTATTTCATCGATGTTCCTGAAATCGACGATATCGACATAGTTGATACGCATAAAATCGATGGCATATTTGATACTGAGGTCGTTGGAGGCAGAGGCCACATTGTTTTTTACACCGGTTACGATGCCAATAATGTAGTCGCTCGGGAAAATCGACGAGAATCCGCTCGTGAGGATAGTATCGCCCACAGCTACTCCCACGTGATGCGGAATATCGTATATCTCTCCCTTTCCAATAGTTTTGGGGCTACATATCACCGTACACAACTGATTGTCTTTTTTGATTTTACCGCTTAGCTTCATTTTCGACGACGCTACAAGCAATACCGCCGAGAAGTTTTCGGATACGTATTGCACCACTCCCACTACTTTACCGTTCGAAACTACTCCAAAGCCCTCTTTTACACCATCTTTGCTGCCTCTATCCAAAACGAAATAGTTGTCGATATTGCCTATAGATTTATTGATTACCTTGGCGGGAATGAACGTGATATAGCTATCGTAGTAAGCCGAATCTATCGGCTCTGTCTGCTTGCCGATAGCATTTTGCAGTTGTTCTATCCTGTTTTGCAGCTGTGCATTGTAGACCGATAGTTCTTTGTTTGCAGCCCCTAAGGCGAAGTATGAATATATGTCA
>CAJPNS010000106.1 GCA_905372135.1 Porphyromonadaceae bacterium
ACCATAAGACTTCTTGTATAATAGTCCACAAAGTTAATTAATAGTCTATGAATAAACAAATAAAAATCGATAGTTTTTTCAGAGAAAACAAATATATTTTACTCG
Organism: Porphyromonadaceae bacterium; assembly: GCA_905372135.1. Classification (GTDB taxonomy): domain Bacteria; phylum Bacteroidota; class Bacteroidia; order Bacteroidales; family Paludibacteraceae; genus F0058. The sequence goes on from CAJPNS010000106.1 coordinate 106, forward strand.
TGGTGATAAGGCAGACCTGCTATTATGGTGAAAGCACGATAAAGTTGCTCTGCAAAAATGGCTCTTACTATCTGGTGAGAAAATGTCATCTTAGACAGAGATATACGCGAATCGGCTCTATCGTATACTTCGTTGGAAAAGCCATAAGCCCCGCCAACGACGAACGTAATATTGCGAGAAGCAGTCTGCCGTCGCTCAAGCCACTCGGCGAACTGCCTCGAGGTGAAGCTATCGCCTTTATCGTCGAGAATAGCTACAAACTCACTGTCGTCGATAAAACTAATAATAGACCTGCCTTCCTCCGATTTCTGCACCTCGACAGAATATTTTTTCTTGGCACCGGGTACTATTTTTACCGTTATATCGATGTTTTTTATACGTTTCAGATAGTCGTCGACTATACTTGTTATTCTATCGTCTACGGTTTTTCCTACAAAAAGTATTTTTATCTTCATATACAGCTATTTACTCGAATTTTATAGACTTGGCAGGCAATATCTTAGAAATCATCTGAGATGGGAGTACCATTATAAGTATTGAGAATAAAAACACTGACAAATTCAGAACTATCAGCAAACGGAAGTCGATATGTACGGGCACAAACGAAGTATAGTAATACTCGGGATTTAACGGCACAATATGCAGAAAATGCTGTAAAACGACAATCGAAAAACCTATGATATTGCCCCATACCATACCACGCCCGACAAAAAACATTGCACTGACGACAAACACCTTACGTATCTCTTTATCTTTCATTCCCAAAGCTTTGAGTATACCTATCGTCTGTGTCTTTTCGAGTATTATAATAAGCAGCCCCGACACTATATTGAAGCCTGCTACCGCCAACATTAGCACTATAACTATGTATGCGTTGATGTTTAGCATATCCAACCAATTGAATATCTGTGGGTATACCTCTTTGATAGACTGTACGTCGTATATGATTTTGCTATCGTCGAATTTATTGCCGACAATCTGCCGTATATGATCGGTTATAGGGTCTAATCGGTCGAAATCGGTGATAGTTATTTCGAGTGAACTTATGTAGTGCCGACTCCAACCGTTGAGTTCTTGTAATACTTGTGAGTTACAGAGGGCAAATAAGTCGTCGAACTGCGAGAAAGTAGTAGAATATATCCCCGATATTATAAATTTTCGTCCTCTTACTTGTTGCTGAAAGAAATAAGCTGAAACATCATCTCCCACTTTAAGATTCAACGACTTAGCTATGTTGCTCGAAACGATAATGTTGTTTCTGTTATCGCTATTCGATAGGTCGGGCACACTGCCTTCGACAATATTTTTGCGAAAAAAACTCCAATCGTAGTCTCTACCTACCCCCTTAAATATTATCCCTTTAAAATCATCGTCGGTTTTTACTATTCCCGGTTTAGTGACTACCTTCTCTACTCTATTTATGCCATTTATCGTCGTTATCTCAGCTAATGTATTGTCGTCGATAGATATAGGCGACCGTTCGAACGACGAAGAACTGCTTCCATACGAAAATATCTGAATATGAGAACCAAAGCCTACTACCTGAGACGTAACCTCTCTTTTGAAACCTATTACTACACAGACAGATATAATCATCACCGATAACCCTACAGCGATACCGAATGTCGCTATATTGATGTTAGACTTCCTATGCGACTTATTGCCAATGTCGCTATATGTGATACGTTTTGCAAGTAGATATGAGAGGTTCATACTGTGTTCAACAATCGGTATATTAATCATTTACATTTACTCTGTGCAACAATGAACTATCGCCATAACTTAAGAATCGGAAGTCGTTTTTTAAAGCAAAGTCGTAGATACTCTTCATGTTGTCGCTACCCACGAAAGCCGACACCAACATCAACAGAGTACTACGGGGTTGGTGAAAGTTTGTAATTAGTTTATCGACTACTCTAAACCTAAATGTAGGCACTATCATTATTTGGGTTTTTGCAATAATCGACTTCAGCTTTTCTCTCGACAGATAATCGATTATCTCTTGCAAAGCCTCTACTACCGACAATCGGCAGACATCGTCGTATGCCTCCCATTGCGATACATTCAAGTCGGGAGCCGACCGATTCGTTTTTATGTGGCATCCAATGTAATACAGGCTTTCCAGTGTTCGCATCGAAGTAGTGCCCACAGCCACGATATGCCCGAGATGCTGCACTATATGATACAAAGTATCAAGCTTCACCTCGAATATTTCGGTATGCATAATATGATTTGCAATATTTTCCGTCTTCACGGGCTGGAACGTACCTGCTCCTATATGTAGAGTCAGTTCGCTACTGCCGATACCTTTACTATGTAAGTCGCTAATAATCTTTTCGGTAAAATGTAACCCTGCGGTAGGGGCAGCTACCGACCCCAAGTTCTTGGCAAATGTAGTCTGATATCCAACCATATCTGCCTCGGCTGTACGGCGGTTGAGGTAAGGCGGTATCGGCAACTCGCCCATATACTGCAAGATACGGGCAAAAGTGATATTCGGATTGTCCCACGAAAAAGCCACGATATGATTCATATTGTCGATTCGCTCCACATAACGAACTTCGAAAGTCGTCGACTCGCCGTCGATTATTACCTCTCGACACAATACTTCGTCTTTCCACCGACGCAGATTACCGACCATCACTTTCCAAAGACACGAATCGGTCGACGAAAACGACCGCCCATAATCGCTTGGTTCATAGGGCTCTAAACAAAACACTTCTATAACAGCTCCGGTAGACTTAACAAAATGTAGACGCGCCTGTATCACCTTTGTATTGTTGAATATCAAGAAGTCGTCTGTTGCAAGTAGCTGAGGCAGAGCAGAAAAACATTGTTTTGTAATACCTTCTCCATCAAAATGCAACAGAAGCGACCCACCTCGCTCTGCAAGAGGATATTTAGCTATCTTTTCGGTAGGTAGCTGATATTCAAATTCGTTTATATCGAGATTTACCGGCATCGCTTTATGTACGGAGATTTATCGGAATTTATCTATAAGTATCTTTTCTATAATAAGTTGCACCTCGTTGCTATCTACTCCATTGTGTAAAAGCAGATTGTTGTCTGCCGAAAACACATCGATAAATCCCTTTAAATCTTTGGCTTTGGCGATAGCCTTCTGGTAACGCTCGATAGCTATATCTTGCATCTTCAAACAGAGAGCAATATGGCCGGCTGTAATTAAATCCTTCATTTCCAACTCGGCAGACTCTTCTATATGTCTCGTAGCAAGCTCATTAGCTTGTTCCAATTTACCGCAATAAAAGAGACACGATACTAGGACGGAACGTATATTTCGGTAGTCGGGCTTGAGATAACTTATTTTGTATAAGATAGATAGAGCTGAGTCGTACTGAGAAATCTCCATATAACAACCTGCAAGTCGAAACATCACCCCGAAATCGTCTTTGGCTACTTCCAATATTTCGTTATAACAATCGATAGCCTTGGGAATATCACCGATTTGCCTATAACAAAATGCAAGACGTCGGAGATACCAAGTGCTGTTTTTGTCGAGTCCTTCGGCTACAATATAGTAGTCAATTGCCTCCTGATATCTACCCACTTTCTGGTAAGAATATGCCAGATTGCGATACAATTCATAGTCGATATCGCTATCGCCTGCAGCATCTATATCTCTATTATACACATCGATAGCCTGCAAATAATGGTCGTAAAAGAAATATGCATCTCCTATCTTACGTCGCTCTGCGGGAGTCGGAAACATTGCTTCGAAGATTTTCGAGTCGCACAAGTTGAGTATTCTCGATAGAGGATTGTCTATCTCGGTATGACGAGGAAAATACGAATAAAACCGGTATAAATCAAGTATATAGTGATTTGCCTCTATTTTTTGCGGAGTATAATTGTGGCTCTTGTCGGTATCTTTTATCATTTCGTCGAGTTGCTCGCGCTCTTCTTTGATGGCAAACTCTACCGTATCGAGCTGTTTATCGGGCATTTGCAATAAATTTAGCGAAAACGAAAACTTATCGGAATTGCATAGCAACGGATTCGACGAAATAGCTTTGCCGATAGACTCTTTTTTATTGGAAAGCCGTCTCACATAAGGATTTCGAGAATCGAAAGGTAATATCCAATTTTCGATAAAGGCAAAAAACGGAAAACCCTTCATTTGTGCGAAAGTCCCTGCAAAGACATCCGAACCACTCATTTGCAACTCGGTGAAGTCGTGTATCTTATCCGAAAAATCGATTCCGTCGAACATATTCTCTATACTTGGCTTTATCTTCTCGCTATCTTCGTCGAAATCTATATTTTTAAGTTTGTCTTGTATTATCGGCGACATTTTCATTATTTCGGGCATTATCTCCTCGTTTATTTGCTTGGAAATCTTACTCGTTTCTGTAGTGCGTACTATCTGAAATACAATACTTTGTATTTCAGACACAAGTTCACTGTTTTGGCAAATAAAAGTTATTCTGTTGCGCAAATGCTCGTCGTATTCGATGATATATCCATATTTCGATATTATAAGTACTATACCGACCAAAACTCTCTGTCTTATAGCGTTTTCGTTACTATCTACGAGCGAAAGCAATACATTTGTTTTCTGCGAATCGAAAGCACGAAGTACATTCATAGTAAGGGCAGATACCGCTATACATCTGGCATCTAAAGCTATTGTGCTATCGGTGATTATAGCCTTGACCTGCTCGAGGTCGGCACTCGACATATCGCTTTTCAATAAAACAAATGCAAAAAGTGGCGACATCGTTTTTTGATAGGTGCTTGTAACTGTATTCCAATAGTTTATATCTCCATCATTTTCATCTGTCGCTTGGTCGGCTGACGCGTACTGCTGTCGAAGAACTGTGTGTATCTGCTCAAAACTCGGAATTATATCATTGAGAAACATATTGGGATTGTTAATCATCAGCCTCTGCCCCTCATATTCAATGAGATTCGATTGACGCAAGAGAAAAGTCTCCTTCGCCTTTTGAACAAGCATAAACAGATTGAATACAAGCCTATTGTATATCTGCCGACTCTCTTCGTTTCTTGTAAACTCTTTTGTAGCAATACTATGAGATAGCATCTGCAGGTAAGTCGATGAATATTCGTCTATTTCCATCGACATATTCCAATCGTTTATCTCCTTTATAATCTTTCGTATGAGAAAAAAAGCTTCTGATACACTACCCGTGTAGAGCTTCTCATTCACTTTATTGTAAATGCTTAATATATCATTGATTGTCATATCGGTACTAAACGACTTTATGGTCTTTATCGAATCTCAAAATTACATATTTTCTACCGAACGCCAAAAACTTATTTATACGAGTAAGTTACAGCGCTCATATACAGCAAAATTCACATTTTGATAAAAAAATAGTAATTTTGTTGTTCCTTTGATAGTTATAATATGTAATATAAAACAATAAAAATCAATTCGATATAGAAATTTATGGGAAGAGCTTTTGAGTTTCGTAAAGAGAGAAAATTTAAACGTTGGGGCAATATGGCTCGCGTATTCACTAAGTT
>CAJPNS010000107.1 GCA_905372135.1 Porphyromonadaceae bacterium
CCATAATATCGGTTTCCGTATAGTTAACGAACTGACTGATGCAGCCGAAATAAACAAAAAAGGGGTGCTTCATTGTGGGCTGAGATTATACCCTCGAACCTGATGCGGATAATGCCGCCGTAGGGATTTGAGTTAACGAAAAAAACATCCTATATTCTTTCCTCTCCAACGAATCGCTCCTGTCTGTAATAAATCATTTGTTGTATGATTGTTATATTGAACGGGAAAAACATCACTGTTGCCGACGATACCACACTCGCCACACTACTGGCTCAGGAGCATATAGATACGGCAAACACGGCTATCGCTGTCGACGACGTCGTCGTAAGTCGTAGTCGCTGGGCAGAGTACACTCTAAAAGACAATTCAAGGATTTTATTAATAAAGGCAACCCAAGGAGGTTGAGATAAACAAGCGATTAACTGATATGGAATCAATCAATGTTACAACCGGCGCCATATACGGGTCGGAGAAAATCTACGTCGAAGGAAGCCGCCCCGATATACGCGTACCTATGCGGCAAATAAAACTATCGAATACCATCGACGAAGAGGACAAGGTAGAACCCAATCCGCCCGTAACCGTCTACGACACATCGGGAGTGTATACCGACCCAGCCTACAAGGTGGATATACACAAAGGACTGCCTAAAATACGCGAACAATGGATAGAAGAGCGTAACGACACCGTCGTATTGCAGACACTATCGTCCGAGTACGGCAAAGAACGCTATCGTGATAAAAGTTTGGAACATCTGCGTTTCGAACACGTAAACACTACGCCGCGTGCAGCCAAAGAAGGCTCTGTAAGTCAACTTCATTACGCACGCCAAGGCATCATCACGCCCGAGATGGAGTACGTAGCTATTCGCGAGAACCAGCTCATAGACCGTATATGCGAAAATTACCCCAAAGACCTCGGCAACCCGATGGGAGCGAACATTCCGCAACGGATAACACCCGAATTCGTACGCCGTGAGATTGCCGAGGGCAGAGCAATATTGCCCGCCAATATCAACCATCCCGAGAGCGAACCGATGATTATCGGGCGTAACTTCTTGGTGAAAATCAATGCCAACATAGGCAATTCACCCGTATCGTCGTCCATATCCGAAGAGGTAGAGAAAGCTGTATGGGCTTTTCGTTGGGGAGCAGATACTGTTATGGATTTATCCACAGGTCCCAACATACACGAGACACGCGAATGGATAATACGCAACTCGCCCGTACCCATCGGCACAGTACCTATGTATCAGGCACTCGAGAAGGTTGGAGGCAGAGTAGAGGCTCTCACGTGGGAGATTTTCCGCGACACACTCATCGAACAAGCCGAACAGGGCGTCGATTACTTCACCATACACGCAGGTCTGCGATGGCATCACATACCTCTGACCATCAACCGTGTAACGGGCATCGTATCGCGTGGCGGCTCCATCATTGCCAACTGGTGTACCACACACAAACGTGAAAGCTTCATCTACGAACACTTCGAAGAGATATGCCAAATACTCGCACGCTACGATGTCGCCGTCTCGCTCGGCGACGGGCTACGACCGGGTTGCATTGCCGATGCCAACGACGAGGCTCAGTTTGCCGAGCTACAAACCCTCGGTGAGCTTACACAAGTGGCTTGGAAACACGATGTACAGGTGATAATAGAAGGACCAGGACACGTGCCGATGCACAAGATAAAAGAGAATATGGAGCTACAACTCCGATATTGCCACGAAGCACCGTTTTACACCTTAGGACCTCTGGTATGCGACATAGCTCCCGGATACGACCACATCACGTCTGCCATCGGTGCGGCTATGATAGGTTGGTTCGGTACTTCGATGCTGTGTTACGTTACTCCCAAAGAACATCTGGGACTGCCCGACAAAAACGACGTAAGAGAGGGAGTGGTAACCTACAAGCTCGCAGCTCACGCCGCAGACGTAGCCAAGGGACATCCTGCGGCGGCATATCGCGACTATGCTATGAGCAAAGCCCGCTTCGAATTCCGTTGGCGCGACCAGTTCCGTCTGTCGCTCGATGCCGAGAAGGCTCTGAGTTTTCACGACCAGACACTGCCCGAGGAGGGACACAAAGAGGCTCATTACTGCTCGATGTGCGGCGAACACTTCTGCTCGATGAGAGCAAACAAACAATTCCGCAAGGAGCTGAAATGTAGTAGCAAAAACGACAAATAAGTTTAATCACAAAGAATGTAAGTGGCATAGCTAAAAGTTCAATATGAGACTCATTGCTACCTCTGCTAAAAAAAGTGCGAACCTTACAGTAAAAAATAAATAGTAAAACAAAAAATGTAATGACAAAAATTGTCCCACATAATAAATTCAAAGATTTTCAAGAAAAATATGGAGCAATTCCTGCTAGCGACAAAAACGACCATATTATTAAAAGTCGTATGTTACAGGGGATTTATCGCAACCGGAAGATTGATGATGCTTATTGTAACTATGTTTTCGAAGACAGCGGTTTTGTCAATTTTATGAGAAATAGACGCTTGGAAAACGATGCAATGCAAGAGTTGGCAGCCATAAAACAGCGAGAGAGACTAACCGATGAAAAAAGGCTTCTCGAAAATCTTCTATCGTCGCAGCCGATGGCATTCAATATTTTTCTTCCTCTGAAGTGGAACAACTTCGAAATCGGGAATGTGGTTTTTCAAGAACTATTCCCATTCTTGAATATTAAACATCTAACAGAAATAAAAATGGAGTTTGTCCGTGGCGATGGCGTTGGAAAAAATGACAGAAAAATCACAACAGACAACTCTTGTTTTGACGTCTATGTAGAATATGAAGATGGTCACAAACAAACAGGTGGTATCGGGATTGAGGTAAAATATACCGAACCGTTCTCAAATTCGGATTATTGGGGAAAAACGGGTTACAAAAAAGATAGATATGTTGATGCAATAGAAAAATATTCGTCGCAATTTTCGATGGAACATGCCAAAGAATACCTACAATCTGCCTATAATCAGCTTTTTAGAAATCAATTGCTGGCAGAAGAAATCAAAGACAAATTTCGAATGAGCTGTATTGTGGCGGTTATATTTTCGGAAGAAGATTCAAAATGTATCAATACCATAAACAATTTTCGAAAATTGATAAAAATAGAAAACTCTTGTATCCCTATTTCAATCAGCCAAATAGTCCAATCTGCAATAAAGGCATCAGAGCATTTACCTGAAATTACATCTTTATACACAGATATTTACAACCGTTATTGCAACTATGATTTGCTTAACAAAGAGATTATATCGAGCAAAGAAACAGAAGTTACAAAAATATTTCTCGATGATATAAGTATTTATGATATACCATCTTCTGTCGATTGGAAAGAGATATTTGATTTTTCGCAAAAAATCGATATTGACCAATATTACTCTCCCAACGAAATGGCGGAAAAAATGATATATTTCAAAAACTATTTTTCGAAATATGAACAAATCAATAGCAATTCCATAACCGAGTTGCGGGCTCTATTATTGAATTATATCAGAGCAGAAAATCTAAATAGGAACAGTAAGCCAAACTACGAACAACGCTCTTTTACAAACCGAATTATCTCAAATATATACAATATAATCTACAATAAACTTTGGGAAGACAAATGAGTAAAAGCACCGATATTTCGAAGAAAAAGATAGTTGCTATCACTCTGCCTCACTGTTTCGAGGACGAAACCGTGATTTGCAATTCACTCTTTGCACGAGGCTTGGAGCGCCTTCATCTGCGTAAGCCCGATTCGTCGGAAGAGGTCTACGAAGAGTTCATCGGTCGGATAGAACCACGATACCGAGCAAGATTGGTAATACACAACTATTTTCATCTTGCAGAAAAATACCGATTGCGAGGCATACACCTTAGCAGCAGCCTATATCGGTCGTTCCGCGACTTCGACAAATATCGGTTCGTATCGGTATCTTGCCACTCAGTCGAGGAGATAGAGGAGCTGCACCCGCAAGTGTCGGAGTGTTTCCTAAGCCCCATCTTCGACAGCATTACAAAAGAGGGTTACCTCGGGGCGTTCGATTACCGACTGTTGGAAGAGCGTTTGCCACGAATAGATAAGCCCGTCGTGGCACTTGGAGGCATATCTGCCGATAACATATACAGTACCTTTGCTCTTGGCTTTGCGGGAGCAGCCCTTATGGGCGGACTCTGGGGAAAAAACGCTACGCCCGCATTCGACGAGGTGATGAGCAACTGGCAGTCTATCACTACGCCGTTGGTTATGAGCATTGCGGGCTTCGATCCATCGTCGGGAGCAGGAGTAAGTGCCGACATCAAGACGACCGAGAGCATTGGTGCATACTGCTTCGGTGTCAATACAGGCAATACCGTACAGAACCAATACGAACTGACCGATGTAGAGTGGCTTGGAGCGGAGCAGATAAAACGGCAGATAGACGCAATCGTATCGCAAAACACCATTCGTTACGTAAAGATAGGAATAATCCGCTCGCTCGAAGTACTGCTCGAGATATGCGAGTATCAAACGTACGTATTTGCTGGGACCCGATACTCGAAAGTTCATCGGGATTCGTACTGCACGGCAGCGAATCGATACTAACGCAGCAATCGACGCTATCGGATATTTTGAATAAAATATATCTGATAACCCCCAACTACGGAGAGGCTCAGACACTATTCGGCAATAGCTGCAGCGATGAGGAGATACAACGATATGCCGACCGACACGGAGTGAATATACTCATCAAAGGCGGACACCGAGAAGACGAATCGCCTCTGGTCTGCGACAGCCTCTACTCGGTCGGCGGGCAGCGAAGCGACTTCCGTGTATTGCGGTCGGCACAGAGGAAACACGGTACAGGCTGTATGCTATCGGCGGCAATAGTGGCGTATCTGGCAAAAGGATTCACTCTACGACAGGCAGTAGGCAGAGGGCAGTTGTACGTTGCCTCGAATATAAAAAAGAGCCGTGGAATGCTTTTCCTCAACGCCAAGAACGATTACAATATATCCAATCTGAACGCTATACGACTGATGTACATCACGCACCCGCACCCTACGCTATCGATATGCCGCCAGATAGAGCTTGCCTGCCATGCAGGGATAAAACTCGTACAGCTCCGCCTCAAAGATTCGGGCGAGGCTGAGCTATTGGAGTACGCTCGGGCTGCGGTAGATATCTGCCACAGACACGACGCGCTGCTGATAGTAAACGATAGTGTCGACGTTTGCCTGCAAGCAGGTGCCGACGGCGTACATCTGGGCAAAGAAGATGAGGCGGTAGACAGGGCACGCCTGCGACTGGGCGACGACAAGATAATCGGAGCCACTTGCAACACGTTTGCCGACGTACAGCATGCATACCGTATGGGTGCCGACTATGTGGGAATAGGACCGTTTCGCCACACAACCACGAAGCAACGGCTAAGCCCCATACTCAGTATCGACGGGCTGGCAGCCATCGCTCGGCAGATGAAGGCACACGGTATGTATCTGCCGACGTATGCCATCGGAGGTATTACGGCTGCCGATGTCTGCATTACTTTGTGGTTTGTTTTATTGGTTTTATTTGTAAAAATGTGAAA
>CAJPNS010000108.1 GCA_905372135.1 Porphyromonadaceae bacterium
TGTCGAAGAGATACGGGTAGACCTCAAGCCTGTCGAGAGCGTAGGTAAGGGCGTGCCGTTCTCCATAAAGACCACCGAGACACTCCACCGCAACGACAAGCTCTATAAAATGGAACTCCAAGAGCACCGCAGAGAACGCGGCTCGTTTTAGTTGCGATAACTTGCTTGTTTTAAGCCGTAAAAAATGATTTGTTTGTAAGAATCTATTTATAAAGTTTCTTACAAACATTGCTGTTTTTTCGGCGTAACGTGCTTTTCTCCACATTCAAAAAAAATGCCCCGCACTCGTAAAAAAACATATTATAAGTTTAAACTACGACAATTTTATCGTGTCTTTAACTTATCGTAAATTTCGAAAAAGTATTTTGTAAATGAAAAGAATCTATTTATTGCTCTCTCTGCTGATGACTGTAAGCCTTGTCAGCGGGCAGACTACACTCAGCGGCATCGTCGTCGACGCCTCGTCGCGCAAACCTATCGAATTTGTATCCGTCTCCGTCAAGGGCAACCATAGCAGTTTCTTCGACGGCAATACCACCGATGCCAACGACGCTATTCCGTGGCAGGACTACCCGCCGATACGTTCATCGTAACCCTATCGGCTAACGATTATATCGAGTATTCGAAGATACTTGTCGGCGACGGATCAGCCGAAGTCGTTACTCTCGACTTCGAACTTACGGCTAAGGCTACCTCCTTGGGCGAAGTATCGGTCGAAGCCGCCAAGTCGCAGATGCGTTTCGAGCTCGACAAGAAGATTTTCGATGTCGCGGCAAGTGCCATCTCTGCCGGTGCTTCGGCAAGCGATATACTTCAAAACATCCCTTCGGTAGAGATTTCTGCCGACGGAGCTATTTCGCTGCGTGGGTCTGAAAGTGTAGAGATTTGGCTCAACGGACGTCCCGCAGGGCTTACTGCCGAAAACCGCTCGCAGATTCTCGAGCAATTCCCTGCCGAGTCTATCGAACGTATCGAGATTATCACCAATCCATCGTCGAAATATAGCCCCGAAGGGACAGCCGGCATTATCAACATCGTACTCCGACAGGGACGTAAGGCGGGCTACTACGGTTCGCTCCAAGCGAGCCTCAACAACAAGCTCGGATACAACCTGAGTGCCAATATCAACTACAGTAGCAATAAGTTAGACCTTTTCGCCTCTATCGGATACGGTCGACGCGTAAGAAATTCGACCCATATCATCGACCGCAGCTCTTTGGCAGGCGATTCGGTCGTAGGCAACCTCAAGTCGGAGCAGAAAACATACGGCAACGAATATGGCCTGTTTACTCGTATTGGCGGTGTTTATCATCTTACTGCAAAAGACGATATTTCGCTTTCGGCTTTCGGTATGTTTGGGCGGCAAAACGATAGCACTACCGTAGGGCAACGCTCCGATATCGGTACACGTTTCGAGAGCCGACGTCTCACAGGCGAAAACAGCAAACGCAACGGCGGTAATATCTCTCTCGGTTATCGACACCTATTCAGCGACAAATCGGATATCGACATCTCTGCCGACTACAATCAGTGGGACGCCGACGGTACCACAAATTTCGCCGAAAATAGAGGCTATTACATCGATATGGACAATACTGTCGACTCTGTTTCGACTATCTACGAGCGGCAAAAAATTGGTCTAACAAACCGAACTATCTCATTTAAAGCCGACTACACCAATAAATTCAGCGAATTGCATCGTATCGAGGCGGGGGTGAGCGGATACTCAAATATCGAAAAAGCTCCATCGGATATTTTCTCGGGAACATCTCCCGACAATATGACACTCAACACTCTACTTAGCAACGAATACTCGTATATTCGTTCCGTTGCTGCCGTTTATTTTAATTATGCAGGAAAATGGAGAAACTTCAACTATCAGGCCGGCTTGCGTGGAGAGTATACTCATACTTCTATGATGGCCACAGACTACGCTCTTACCGAAAAGTACTATTACGACCTCTTTCCGTCGTTTTTCATAAACTACAATTGGTTTAAAACGAATCAATTGCAGCTCAACTACACCCGACGCATTTCGCGTCCGAACGGTTGGCAGCTGAATCCATTCAAAAACATAAGCGACTCGAAAAACATACGTTTCGGCAATCCCGACCTCGACCCCGAATACTCCAACTCTTTCGAACTCAACTACATTAAGACTCTCGGAAAGCACTCCGTATCGGTATCGGGCTATTTCCGCAATACCGACAATGTGATTCAACGTATATCGTACCTATATTCAGACATAATGTACAACACGAGCGACAATATCACGTCGTCGATATCTTCGGGTACGGAGATTGTGGTAAAAAACACCATAGCTAAGTTTCTGAATATCACCACTACGGGTAACGTATACTATTATTACCTCAACGGATTCGATTACCTTGTGCCTTCGGTCGGTTACCATGTCGTAGGCGCTTCGCAGAGTAGCGTCTCTTGGAATATTCGTATGATGGCTCAAGCCATTCTGCCTTACGGATTTACGATGCAGCTCAACGGAGGGTACAATGCTCCGCGTGTAGTTTCGCAGGGCAATATGTCTGGTAGTTTCTCGATGGATATGGGTGTTCGTAAGTCTCTGGGCGACTTTACTTTTATGCTAAACGTCAGAGATATCTTCAATTCGCGACAGCACCTCGTTACCAAGACGGGCGATAATTTCAGACAGCAATCTATTATGAGGCGAAGCAATCGCGAGATTACTCTGTCGGTAACTTATGCTTTTGGTAATATGAAGCAAAACACAAATAAACGTCGTCAGAACACTTCCGACACTAACGAGGGCGACTACCAGATTCTCGATTCGGGTATGTATTGATGTCGTTTCGTCGTTGGTGGCCGACTGCCGATAAGTCCGATATTTTTTGTACTTTTGCCGCGCGAAGCAATAGATTTCACCGATGAATTACCAAGCTATAATAGACAAGTATTACCCTGTCGATACGGCTATTTATCGTCTGCTTATGTCGCATAGTCGTTCGGTAGCCGATAAGTCGATATCCATCGTCCGTCGACACGGTTTCGATGTCGATATTGCTTTCGTCGAAGAGGCTGCTATGCTCCACGACATTGGTATTCTATTCACCGATGCACCTGTAATCGAATGCTTTGGCTCGCATCGATATATCGAGCATGGCTATCTTGGTGCCGATATTGTTCGCCGGGAGGGATATCCGTTACATGCTCTTGTTTGTGAGCGACATACGGGTACAGGTCTATCGACCGACGAGATTATACGTCGTCGTCTTCCTTTGCCTCACCGCGATATGCGCCCCATCTCGCTCGAGGAGCAGATTATATGCTATGCCGACCTTTTCTTTTCGAAGACGCGTCTCGGAGTGGAGGCTCCTATCGATAAGATAAGGCATAAAGTTGCTGCTTTGGGCGACGAATCGTTGGCTACGTTCGAACGTTGGGTTTCTATCTTTGAGTAAATATATAAGGGTGAATGAGATATGTTATTTCGTGATGTTATAGGGCAAGACGATATTAAGGCTCGGCTCATACGCAGTGTCGACGAGGGGCGGGTAGCTCACGCTCAACTATTTTACGGTATCGAAGGCGTTGGATGTCTGCCGATGGCTTTGGCTTATGCTCAATACCTCTCGTGCGAGCATCGCACCAGCGGCGATTCTTGCGGACAATGTGCGTCGTGCAGGCAGTATGCCAAGCTATCTCATCCCGACCTTCATCTTGTCTTTCCTATTGTTAATAAAAAATCTTCCGGCGACGATGGCTCTATTTGCAATGATTTTCTACCGCTTTTTAGAGACGCCGTGCTCAGCAATCCTTATCTGTCGTTCGAAGATTGGCAAGAGGCTTTGGGCGACGACAAGAAACCTGTCATATATACTCGCGAGGGCGACGAAATCATACGAAAACTAAATCTGAAGTCGTTCGAGTCGCCTTATAAGGTGATGATTATTTGGTGTGCCGAGCAGATGCACGAAGCCTGTGCAAACAAGGTGCTCAAAATACTCGAAGAGCCTCAGGGTCAGACTCTTTTCATTCTTATTTCAGACAATATCGAAGATATCATTGCTACCATACGTTCACGCGTACAGCAGGTATTTTTCCCTCCCATAGAGCCTCCGTATCTGAGCGACTACCTCCGTCGATGTGGTGTCGCCGACGACTCTATCGATTTCTTTATTCGCAATTCGCGAGGCAGTATCAACGAGCTTTCCAATCAGATTTCTCAGAGCGATACGCGTCGGCAATACTTTCGTATGTTCACCGATTTGATGCGTAGCTGCTGGAACCTCAACGAAGAGACTTTCTCCGAACATTGGAAGCCACTCCTCAACCAATTTGTAGCTCTGGGACGTACGGGTCAGTTGTCTTTCTTGCAATACGCACAGCGACAGCTACGCGAGAACTTCGTGTACAATCTCTCCGCCGATAGTCTGGTGTATCTCAGTAGCGAGGAACTCGATTTTGCTCATAAGTTTGCCCGTTTCGTCAACGAAAACAATATCGAAGAACTTGCCGATGAGTTTGCTATTGCCGAGTCGCACATCGACCGCAACACGAAAGACCAATACGTCTTCCTCGACCTTATGCTCTCCGTCCATCGTCTCCTACGAGCCTGACAGATAGAGACATAATCCTTGAATACGGATAAACAACGATACTGCTCTCCGATAAAAATTTATTAGGGAGAAATCGGGGCTGACTTCTTTGCTATAGACGAACACCTTTTTGCATCAATTTCCCCATAAAAAATGCTCCCTGTTGATGTACAAGGAGCAAAACAAAAGTTTTCACTACGGAATAATCCTTATTGTGAATTGCTCAAAAATTTGTAATGCAAAGGTACAATATTTTTCCCAATCAACAAAAAAGTCTCACTATATTTGCTTTTAAATAGTGAGACTTAAAATAGCAATTTCAAAATTCACTAATGAGATAAATTTATCTTTGCGCCTCTAATGTGAGCTCACATATTCCCTTTATGTGATATTTTTGCAAAAGTAATATATTTTTTTTGACACATAGATTATTTTATTTAAAATTTTTATCCTATTGCTTCATTTGTAATATCATAATACTAATAACAACCCCATTATAAATATATTTACAGAAACATATGCTATTCGAAGACTTATTTGTATTTTTGCAGCTAAAATAGTTTTTTTATGAAAAAAATTTTAGGACTCGACTTGGGCACAAACAGTATCGGCTGGGCTTATGTAAAACAAGCTCAAAATGACTCGGAAAAATCAGAAATCGTAGAATTGGGCGTAAGAGTAAACCCTCTTACAGTAGACGAAAAGACAAATTTTGAAAAAGGTAAACCAATCTCTACCAATGCCGATAGAACACTAAAACGAGGAGCCAGACGCAACCTACAACGCTACAAACTTCGTAGGCAAGAGCTAATAGCGTTACTAAAAGAGTATCAAGTGATTTCTGACTAAAATAGTTTTGTCAGAAATC
>CAJPNS010000109.1 GCA_905372135.1 Porphyromonadaceae bacterium
CAACGTACCGAGCCATCCAAGGTTGGCTTGCAGCCAGTCGTTGAAAGATATATCGAATATCATAGATTTTTTTCGCGATAAAAAAGTACAATTTATCTGTGGAGTAGTACTTTTTTTCATTATGGTCTATATCTCTTTGGCTTTGGTTTCGTTCGTATATACGGGTAAAAACGACCAAAGTGTCTTAGCCGAATATAAAGCTAAAAAAATAGAGTACAACCATCGGAAAAGCCAACGACCGCTATCGGACGAAGACAAAGACAATCTGCGACTTATCCGACGAGAGCTACAAGAGATACAGAAAAAGGCCGAAAACGTTACAGGCTATCGTGGGGCTTTCGTGTCCGAAAATCTGCTTAACGGCTGGCTTGGGTTTGGTGTATTTGCTATCTGTATGTTTGGATTTGTCGTATCGCTGCGTCTATTCGGTATCAGACGCATATCGGTGTGGAAGTGGTTCTTACTCTTTGCTTTCGTCGCTGTCTGGGTATCGTTGTTGTTGGCTTTTGCTGTCGATAGCCTTATCGAAGACTCGTTTTTGGTATTCGGTGGCAGTTTCGGCATATCTTTCAACGACTGGCTGCAAGCCAACCTTGGATGGCTCGGTACGTTGCTTGTCATATTAGCCTCAGGTACAGTCTTTTTAGTCATTACCATAAGCGGTACAATACCATTTTTCAAGAAAATATATAGAAATATATTATCGAAAAAATCGATAAAAATGCCCATATTCAGCCGCAAATCGCCAAAAGATACCGACAACCCGATCGAGAGCGACGACGAAAGCGTAAAAATCGGCGACGAGATAGTACCCGAAGAGTGGATACAGAAAGACGATATTATGTCCGATATAGAGGTGATTCCTACCGAAAACATAGAAGCCACCGACGACGACAGCCCCCTTTTCGTAGAGGTTACTACCGACGATGAAGATAATGCAATAAACACATCCGACTCTATATCAGACGATAACGAAGCCGACGACGACGAAAATCTCTTTGTCGAAAGCGAGCCGTACGACCCTCGAAAAGACCTTTCGCAATATGTTATACCAAAATATTCCGATAAATACAAAGACAAACCGCTACTTACCGACTACCCTGTGAGTGAAAATTTACAGAACGACGAAGAGAAAGCTGCAAATCGCAAGAAGATAGTAGAGACTTTGCTTAAATTCGGTATCGGTATCAAACGAATCTACGAGACAGTCGGACCTACGATAACACTCTACGAGATAGTACCCGAAGACGGAATACGTATCAACAAGATACGTAATCTTGCCGACGACATAATGCTCTCGCTTGCAGCTACCGGCATACGTATAATAGCTCCTATTCCGGGTAAAGGCACTATCGGTATCGAGGTGCCAAACTCTAAGCCGCAGATAGTAAGTATGTATGCTACTATTGCCTCTAAAAAATTTCAGGAGTCGACCTACGACCTACCCGTAGCTCTGGGTAGAACTATAACGAACGATGTATTTATGTTCGACCTATGCAAGATGCCTCATCTGCTTGTAGCCGGTGCTACCGGGCAAGGTAAGTCGGTGGGACTTAATGCTATCATCACCTCGCTACTATTCAAAAAACATCCTTCGGAGCTGAAGTTTGTGCTTATCGACCCCAAAAAGGTAGAGTTCAATATATATGCCGATATCGAACGCCATTTCCTTGCCAAACTGCCCGACGAAGAAGAACCTGTTATAACCGACGTGGAGAAGGTAAAGCAGACTCTCAACTCGCTCTGCAAAGAGATGGATATGCGTTACGACCTGCTCAAAATGGCTCATACTCGTAACATAAAGGAATACAATGAGAAATTTGTCTCTCGCCACCTCAATCCGCAGAAAGGACATAAATATTTGCCGTATATAGTGGTGATAGTCGATGAGTTTGGCGACCTCATAATGACTGCCGGCAAAGACATAGAGATGCCGATAGCCCGTATCGCCCAATTGGCACGTGCCGTAGGCATACATATGGTGATTGCTACTCAGCGTCCGTCGGTAAATATCATCACCGGTGTCATAAAAGCCAATTTTCCTGCACGAATAGCCTTTAAAGTGTCGTCGGGAGTAGACTCAAAAACCATCTTAGACGGCTCAGGAGCGCAGCAGCTTATAGGGCGTGGCGATATGTTGTTTTCGCAAGGAAACGAGCCTACTCGCGTACAGTGTGCTTTTGTGGATACTCCTGAGGTAGAAAACATAGTGCATTTCATTGGCAATCAGCAGGGATACCCGAGTGCATTCCCGCTGCCCGAGCCCGATATAGCCGAAGGTAGTATCGATAGAAAAGACATCGACCTATCGAAGCGCGATAGTCTTTTCGAAGATGTAGCTCGATACGTGGTATCTACTCAGCAGGGCTCTGCGTCGACCATACAGCGTAAGTTCGAAATCGGGTTCAACCGTGCGGGACGTATCGTCGACCAGCTCGAGGCGGCAGGCATAGTAGGACCTATCAACGGCTCTAAACCTCGACAAGTACTTGTACCGACCGAGTATGAGTTGGAAAAAATACTCAACGCACAGTAAACCTGCCACATACTTCGGAAACTTATTTTTTCATTTTATACGATGGTAGAAACAATTGATATCGAGAGTATTGTAAGAGCTAAAGCAGGACGCCGACTCCCGAAATGGATATGTCGGATAGCAAAGAAAATAATCTGCTTAGACCGCATCAACTATATAATAACCAAATACGGAGAAGACAATAAGGGCATAGCTTTCGCCGAGAAAGTACTCGAAGAACTCGATATCGAGACGAGTATCAAGGGCGAAGATAATATCCCGACAGACAGACCTCTGGTCTTTGCCTCCAACCATCCGCTTGGAGCTCTGGAGGCGTTGGCTATCGGCAAGCACCTCAACCGACTTTTCGAGGGACGCATATATTTTATTACCAACGAAATACTTACATATATCGCTCCTCTACGAGATATTTTTATCCCTGTCGCCGTGGGAGCACAGACACAAGAACGTAGCAAGATAGAGGCAGTAGAGAAGCTTTTCGTCTCCGACAAACATATAGTGATGTTTCCTTCGGGTAGCGTGTCGCGTCGTATCGAAGGGAAGGTGCAAGACCTTCCGTGGCACAAAATGTTTGTTACCAAAGCCCGCCTACACCACCGTACGATAGTGCCTATATACTGTTCGGGGCAGAGTTCGGAGTTTTTTCTGCGTTTTTCGAACCTACGCCAACGACTTGGTATCAAGGTGAATATAGAACTTATCTTTTTCCCTCGCGAGATGTTTAAGTACAAAGGCAAAAAGATAGATATCACCGTCGGTAAGCCAATCGATAGCGCTTCGTTGACATCTGATAAAAGCGACTATCGGCACGCTCAAGATATCCGCAAAATAGTTTACGATTTGGCTTGATTTTATTTCGGATATATGGAATATTTCTCCGAAATTTTTTGTATCTTTGTTTGCCTTTTTCGAGGCAGTGGCAGAAAAATTTACGGATAAGGGAATTACTTAATAACCAAGCTATTAAACAACAAAAAATAAATACTTAATATGGATTTTAGCTTATCGAAAACTGAAGAGCTTTTTCTGCATATGATACGTGAATTTGCCGAAAAAGAGGTAAAACCTTTGGCTGCCGAGGTCGACGAAGAGGAGCGTTTCCCTCTGGAGACCGTAGAGAAAATGGCAAAGACAGGTTTGATGGGTATTCCGGTACCCGTAAAGTATGGCGGTGCAGGCGGTACAAACCTTATGTACGGTATGGCTGTCGAAGAGTTGTCGCGAGTATGCGGTACGACAGGCGTAGTACTCTCGGCACACACATCACTATGTTGTGCCCCTATTATGGAAAACGGCACAGAGGAGCAAAAAATGAAATACCTGCCACGTCTCGCCTCGGGCGAGTGGATAGGTGCATTTGGGCTGACAGAGCCTAATGCGGGCACAGACGCCGCTATGCAGCAGACAACGGCTGTACTCGACGGCGACCAATACGTGCTCAACGGCAACAAGATTTTTATCACCAATGCCGTATATGCCCACGTATACGTTATTTTTGCGATGACCGACAAGTCGCTCGGCAACAAAGGCATATCTGCCTTCATCGTCGAGAAGGGTACGCCCGGCTTCTCTATCGGCAAGAAAGAGAAGAAGATGGGTATACGCGGCTCGGCGACGACAGAGCTTGTCTTCGAAGACTGCCGTATACCGAAAGAGAACCTGCTCGGACAGCAGGGCAAGGGGTTTGCCATTGCTATGAAGACCCTCGACGGCGGACGCGTAGGCATAGCGGCTCAGGCTCTCGGCATAGCACAGGGAGCTATGGACGAAACCATAAAATACACCAAAGAGCGTAAACAGTTCGGTCGCAGCATATCGCAGTTTCAGAATACACAGTTCCAAATGGCAGATATGGAGACCAAAGTACAGGCTGCACGTCTGCTCGTGCGTTCGGCTCACTGGAAGAAAGACAACGGTATGCCCTATTCGGTAGATGCGGCTATGGCGAAGCTATTCGCTGCCGAAACAGCGATGGAGGTTACCACCAAAGCCGTCCAACTGCACGGAGGATACGGATATACCCGCGAGTATCCCGTAGAGAGAATGATGAGAGACGCCAAGATTACCGAGATATACGAAGGTACGTCCGAGGTACAGAGAATGGTGATTGCAGGTAAATTGTTCAAATAACGGAGACGTCGCTAAGTCTTAATAGTTCGAGCGGATACGACGGAAAAACATTTTCTACGCAAAAAAACGTATCCCGACGAACAGCATTTCATTTATTTTTAATAAAAAACGTATAATCAGAAAAACCGAAAAACTTATGAATATAATAGTTTGTATAAAACAAGTGCCCGATACTACGGAGGTGAAGATAAATCCTCAGACGGGTACTCTTATCCGCGAAGGTGTGCCAAGTATTATGAACCCCGACGACAAGGGAGGTCTCGAATTTGCCTTGCAGCTCAAAGACCAATACGGAGCACACGTTACGGTTATCACTATGGGTCTGCCGCAAGCCGACGCTATCTTGCGTGAGGCTCTGGCTATGGGTGTAGACCGAGCCATATTGCTCACCGACCGCAAGCTGGGCGGCGCCGACTCGCTGGCTACGTCGAGTTCTCTGGCAGGTGCTCTGCGTACTATGGACTACGACCTTATCGTTACCGGTAGGCAGGCAATCGACGGCGACACGGCTCAGGTCGGTCCTCAGATAGCCGAACATCTCGACATACCTCAGGTATCGTATCTGGAAGCCCTCGAATTCGACGGACAAAAGACCTTCACCTTCCGCAAACAGACCGAAGACGGCTATCAGGTGTTG
>CAJPNS010000110.1 GCA_905372135.1 Porphyromonadaceae bacterium
TTTTTCATTTTTAATTCTAATTATATGAGGTTATTTTCATAAAAACGATAGTTTTATCTGTCTTAGGTATTTTCACGATATGGTATATGCTCCCTATATCTGCGGTCATACCTTTACGTAAATTTTCCACTCTGATCTCAATCTTATCTTTTAATTCGGTTATTTTGGTTATATCTATAGTCGAAGAGCTATTATTACTCTCGACAACAGCTATCACCATATCGGTATCAAAATTAATTTTTAACTGCGACAGATTAGGTATTTCGAATGCTTCTATAAAGTCATCCAAGCTTTGTTGCGACTTCAATACAAAATTGTTACTACGATAGACTTTACTAATATACCCTTGAGCTATTGAATTAACTGGTATATTTTTAGTTTGCTCTTGCTCTTTCTCTTTTTTTTCGCATCCTTGTATCGCCCAAGCACTACATACGGCTATAATTACAATAGCGACAATACTTGTTACTCTTACAGAGATATGATGTTTCGTCTTTATTATATTTTTCATGGTCTTGCTATTTTAAGGGTTACTTTATACATTTTCTTAGCAATATCGGGAGTACCATTGGGAGTCTCTTCATTATAAAGGTCAGTCGTAGGATAAGGCAATAGCCACAATGCTTTTAATACATACCCCAATGTGTCCAATTCATTGGAAATTACAGTAGAGTCTACTTGCGAGGTTCTAATTATACCACAACCCGAAATATTAGTGAATAGTCTGTTTACAGTACCATTTTTTTTCAATGAAAATCCGAGAATGGCATGAGGGTCCAATAAGTCGAAACGAGAACAGTCGTAGTAAGGAGCTCTTTGGTCGAAAATAGAATCGAAAACGATAATATCGCCCGAATCGGCATACAAACGAATAGTATCGCCAAAAGATAGTGATATTGTTTTTGTTTTACCGTCAACTATAGGAGGTTTATTCTTATCACATCCGCTCAAAACTATAAATGCTGCTACAAGAAATAGCAAAAATCGGTTTTTTATATAAATATTCATGACTTCTTTACATTAATTGTTGTTGTTGAACTTTTATCTTTGGTATCGTCCAAAGAATCGAATATCACTTTTACTACATAGCTATCATACACTATATCTGTGTAGTAAAAGTCAAATGTGTAATAACACGTACATCTGCAATATAAATCAGGTGAAGCAGTTGTCTCAGTTATTGATAGAGTAATATTATTACCATCGATTGTCTGAGTCGCCTTAAACGTAGAACAACATATATAATTGACTCCTACGGTGAGTTTAAGCAAATCGTTTTTAACCGAAGCCACTAATGTATCCTGCTGGTTTATTGCTTCTCGGTAATCATTAGACAATTCTGTTTTGTTGTTACATCCTGTGTATTCTATTGTCTTAAATTGTGTTTGTCTCGTTACTTTTTTACAATTAACCAACGCTACTGCAAATACTAGTACAAGTAATATCACTACGAGTAATGTTTTAAGAATCAACTTGTTCATAACTATAAAAATTTAAACTGTTTGTATTTTCGTGGTGTATTTATTTGGCATACACACAAAAGCCCTTGTTTTTTGTGTATTTTCCCTACATGCTCCATTCGACGGATTCATTAAAAGCATTAATTATAGCTTGATACACAAAGGAGAGAACAAGCTACTCCGCCGCTTAGCATCTATTCGGCACTAAGCGGAGCGGGCGACAATGCCGAAACGTGGGAGGTATTTGTAGTGAATAAATTGGTGAAAATCAATCGACAGTAGCTCGTGGGTAGCTATACACGAAACGTTCGGTACTTGTTTGGTACCGTTAGCTTTCGGTAAGTCGATCGTTACGAAACCGCTTACAATAGAGCCTATCAGAAACAGTATCGTATATGTAAGCATATTTTTGTAAAATATTTTCGGCAAAAATAGTTATTATTTTTCAAATACCAAATTTTGCTGTGTTAAAAAACACAAAAATACGGTTTTATTCATCACTATTCGTATTAGAACCGATAAAAACTCAAAAAAACTATTTTTCGTACCTACGAAATCTGCCACCAAACCGAATATTTAGCTAAAATCGATACTTCGGTACGAAATGTTAGCTCCCGACGGCGAAAAAATTTGTACTTTTGTACCCTCGAAAAAATGTATCATACACGTTTCATTTTGAACAACTCATTTTTATGAATAAACCTACACTATTGATACTTGCAGCAGGAATGGGTAGCCGCTACGGAGGGCTCAAGCAACTCGACAGAGTCGGTGTCGGCGGCGAGACAATTATGGACTATTCGGTATACGACGCCATAAGAGCCGGTTTCGGTAAGGTGGTCTTTGTAATACGCCATAGCTTCGAGGAGGATTTTCGCCGCGAGGTAATATCCAAGTTCGAAGACAAAATAGAGGTAAAAACCGTCTTCCAAGACATTAGCGCCGTCCCCGAGGGCTGTTCGTACAATCCCGAACGTGAAAAGCCTTGGGGCACCGCACACGCTGTACTGATGGCAAAAGATGTCATAAACGAACCTTTTGGTGTGATTAATGCCGACGACTTCTACGGAAGGGAGTCGTTCGAGGTGCTGGCAGAATTTCTGAGTAGGGTCAGTGGCAAAAACAACCAATATTGTATGGTGGCATACCGACTGCAAAACACACTGTCGGAGAACGGTTATGTGTCGCGCGGCGAATGTTTTGTAGACGACCGTTCGCAGTTGACAAAGGTGATAGAACGCACAAAAATAATCCGCAAATGCGACCGAATTGTTTTCCAACAGAATGAAAACGAAGAAGTTGTCATCGAACCTGATACTCCCGTTTCGATGAACTTTTGGGGCTTTACCCCCGATTACTTCGAATATACCGAAAAACGTTTCGTACAGTTTCTGCGTGAGGAGGGCAATCTGCCGAAATCGGAGTTTTACATACCGACAATGGTCAATGACCTTATATCGAGCGGCAGAGCAACTTGCACTGTGATAGACACGCCAGCTACTTGGTTCGGAGTAACTTATATCGAAGACAAACCGATGGTAGTAGAGAGAATCAAAAGATTAGTACAACAAAAAATATATCCCGAAAATCTATGGAAGTAAAGAGCAGATTCAAGAAGTTTATCGAAAAATTTTCGTTCAACAAAGAGAAAATACTCGTAACAGGCGGACTCGGATACATAGGTTCGCATACTGTGGTAGAGCTTATCGAGAGCGGCTTCGATGTGATTGTGGTAGACAATCTGTCGAACTCCAACATCGACGTACTCAAAGGAATAGAGAAGATAACAGGCTCCAAGCCCAAATTCGAGAACATCGACTGCAGCGACTACGTGGCAATGGATAAATTTTTATCCAAAAACGAAGGTATTCAGGCAATTATACATTTTGCGGCACTAAAAGCCGTAGGCGATTCGGTCAAGCGTCCCCTACCCTACTACCGCAACAATATCGGCTCTATGATAGCTCTGTTGGAGCTGATGCAGGTACATAAGATTCCCAATATGGTGTTTTCGTCGTCGTGTACGGTATACGGACAGGCAGACAAAATGCCCGTAAGCGAGAATACTCCTATCAAAATTGCTCAGTCGCCATATGGCAACACAAAACAGATTTGCGAGGAGATAATCACCGATGCTCTGGCTGCCAACGACAACCTGAAAGCCGTCGTATTGCGGTATTTCAACCCCATCGGTGCTCATCCGTCGTCGTACATCGGAGAGCAACCCAACGGAGTGCCCGAAAACCTCGTGCCATATATTGTGCAGACAGCGGCGGGAATACGCAAAAAACTTTCGGTATTCGGCAACGACTACAAGACCCCCGACGGCACCTGTATCCGCGACTATATCAACGTAGTAGATTTGGCACAAGCCCATATAGCAGCTCTCAAACGCCTACTCGACGGCAAAGTGGAGAGCAAAGAGATATTCAACCTCGGAACAGGCGAAGGCACATCGGTACTGGAGCTGATAAACAAATTCGAGCAGGCAACAGGCGTCAAGGTGCCGTACGATATCGTCGGCAGACGTGCGGGCGACATCGAAGCTATCTGGGCAGACCCGCAGAAAGCCAATAAGATACTGAAATGGAAGACCGAAGTGTCGCTCGAAGACACGCTGCTATCGGCTTGGAACTGGCAGCGTTATACGATGGACAAAGACAAGTCGGCAAAACGACATTTCAGCTTTTTGTCCGTTAGCTGACCTACCTCTAATCGAATAAATTAAAAAAAATTTGTACCGAACCATAGACAAAAAATGAGACAAAAGATAGAGCAATTGAGGGCATTGGCAGAGGACTTTCAGGCAAAGACCTTGGAAGAAGTAGAAGCTCTGAGGATAAAATACCTGAGCAAGAAGGGCGAAATATCTGCTCTTTTCGATGAGTTTCGCAATGTACCGAACGAAGAAAAACGCGAGATAGGACAGATGCTCAATGCCCTGCGTCAGTTGGCGACAGACCGCATCAATACGCTCAGAGACAGTCTGAATGCTACCTCCGCCACAGCAGAACGACAAGACCTTACACGCACCGCCGAACCGATAGAGCTCGGTGCCCGCCACCCTCTCTCTCTGGTACGCAACGAGATAATAGACATATTCTCGCGGATAGGCTTCACCATTGCCTACGGTCCCGAGATAGAAGACGACTGGCACGTGTTCTCGGCTCTCAACTTCCCGCCCGAGCATCCGGCACGCGATATGCAGGATACGTTTTTCGTCGAAAAGAACCCCGACATACTGCTCCGTACCCACACGTCGAGCGTACAGGTGCGGGTAATGACCTCGCAGAAACCGCCTATAAGAGTACTCTGTCCCGGTCGCGTATATCGTAACGAGGCTATTTCGTACCGTGCACACTGTTTCTTTCATCAGATAGAGGGTTTGTATGTCGACCGCAACGTGTCGTTTGCTGACCTCAAGCAGGCGTTGCTCTATTTTGCCAAAGAGATTTTCGGCGAAAAGACTAATATACGCCTTCGCCCGTCGTACTTCCCTTTCACAGAACCGAGTGCCGAGATGGATATTTCTTGCAACATCTGTGGCGGCAAGGGCTGCCCTTTCTGCAAATACACAGGGTGGGTAGAGATACTTGGTTGCGGTATGGTCGACCCGAACGTGCTCGAGGCTTGCGGTATCGACTCGAAAGAGTTTTCGGGATACGCCTTCGGAATGGGTGTAGAACGTATTACCAACCTCAAATACAGCATAAAAGACCTCCGACTTTTCTCCGAGAACGACGTGCGTTTCCTCAAACAGTTTGTGTAATAAATTTAATTTAATGAAGATGGATTTCATAAAAAACATATTCGCCAATATCCACA
>CAJPNS010000111.1 GCA_905372135.1 Porphyromonadaceae bacterium
ATAGGATACTTATTTTCTCTTTTTATTGAATGTAGGGTACTTAGCATAAAATCTAGTAAATATCCGTCTTTACCTCGCACTAATTCGTAATCTCCCGGATTTATAACATTACTAAAGGTTTCGTAATAAGTCTGTCCTTTATGCCAAGTACCATCTGTAAGGAGATAATATACCCTGATACTATCGATATTATATCCGTTGGGGTTCGATGGGTCGAGCAAATCGTTACCTACGCTGTCTCTGACATAAAAAGCGAAAACCTCATCCATAAACACACCGATACAATCGTCAGTAACAGCATATTTGGTCACCGTATGTTTACAAGAGAGTAAAATAACGGATATCATACATAGAGCTATAAATGGTATTTTGTTTTTCATAATACAACGATATTTTTAAGTTTTATATCAAAAGTATACTATTACGATTAATTGGAATAACCATATCACCATCATTATTAGAATTATTAGTTGTATAAAAGCCAAAAGTTTCATAGGACAAGCAATACATGTAAATGATAATACAATAAATATATCGTATGCAAAGCTATAAAATATTTGTTATTATACAAACGAATATTTGATTTAATTTAACCATAGACACTTATAACTTGAATTTTTGCCTCATAGAAAGTCAAAAAATAGTACCTTTGCAATTCTAAAACCACATTTATATAGTAAATACTATGAATATCAACAGCGGAAAAAACTCTTTGGACGATAAGACCAAACAAAAATTTCTCAAATATTTCTGGGGAATAGTAGCTATCGGAGTGGGAGTAGTAGCTCTCACGTTCCTACTTATATCGGTCGGTATAGTAGGCTATGTACCACCTCTGGAAGAGCTCGAAAACCCTAAAAACAAACTCGCAACCGAGATATACTCTGCCGACGGTAAGGTAATCGGTACTTTCTACTCGGGCAAAGACAACCGTATGAAAACCACATACGACGAACTTTCGCCGAACCTCATAAATGCCCTCTTGGCTACCGAAGACGTAAGGTTTTACAAACACTCGGGAGTCGACGGCAAAGCACTCCTAAGGGCTATACTCTCGTTTGGAGGAGGCGGAGGAGCATCTACCATCACTCAACAAACGGCAAAACTGCTATACACCAATCGTTCGGGAAACTTCTTCAAGCGTATACCTCAGAAACTCAACGAGTGGATTATCGCTGTCAGGCTCGAGAGGCTTTTCACCAAAGAGGAGATAATGTCGCTCTATTTCAACAAATTCGATTTCCTAAACAATGCCGTCGGTATCAAGACTGCCTCGCAGGTCTACTTCAACACCACACCCGACAAACTCACCATACCGCAGGCAGCTACACTAGTGGGAATGTGCAAAAATCCATCGCTATACAACCCTGCAAGCCACCGCGAAGAGACCCGACAGCGTGCACTCAACAGACGCAACACCGTAATCGACCAGATGGCAAAATATAAGTTCATCACACGCCAAGAAGCTGAGGAGTATAAGCAGACACAAATGGGACTCGACTACCACTCAGCTCGCCACGACCAAGGGCTTGCCCCGTATATGCGCGAATATCTACGCACACGGCTCAATGCCAAGAAACCCAAACGATCTTCATACGCAGACTGGCAACTCAAACCCTACGGACAGTACTACCTCGATTCGCTCGCTTGGGAGACCGACCCTCTGTATGGTTTCATCGAGAAGAATCCAAAATCGGACGGCACCAAATACAGTCTGTATCAAGACGGACTTAAGATATACACCACCATCGACAGCCGTATGCAGTCGTATGCCGAGAGCGTAGTACGTCAATGGCTTACAGGGTTGCAAAACGACTTTTTCAAAGAGAAGAAAAAACGCAAAAACGGTATCTTCCCATCGAATTTCACCAAAGACGATATCGATAAATTTATCGAGAGGTCTATACTACGCACCGAGCGTTACCGCGTCATGAAGGCGAGCGGTATGAGCAAATCGCAGATATTTGCTGAGTTCGACAAACCTATCGATATGAAGGTGTTTTCGTGGCGAGGCGAGATAGACACCGTAATGTCGCCCCGCGACTCGATGCTGTGGGCTAAGAGTTTTGCTCGTGTGGGCTTTATGAGTATGGAGCCTTCCAACGGCTACGTCAAGGCTTACGTGGGCGGACCCGACTTCACCTACTTCCAATACGATATGGCTACTCAGGGACGCCGACAGGTAGGGTCTACCGTAAAACCATTCATCTATACTCTTGCTATGGAAGAGGGGATGTATCCTTGCGACAAGATAATAAACCAACCCGTAACACTCACCGATGCCAACGGCAAACCTTTCACCCCTCGCAATGGCTCCAAGGCTCGACTCAACGAGCAGGTCACTCTGCGATGGATGCTTCAGAATTCGAACAACTGGGGCTCGGCAACTCTTATGGGAATGCTTGCCCCGGAGCAGTTGGTAAAGCTTATGCGGTCGTTCGGTATATCGGGCTATATACCGCCGGTAGTATCTCTCTGCTTGGGACCGAACGAAGTGTCGGTCGCAGAGATGGTAGCAGCCTATACGACATTCCCCAATAAAGGTATCAGGACTACACCTGTATTCGTAACACATATAACAGACAACAAAGGTAACGTCATAGCTCAATTTGCTACCAATACCATAGAGGTGGTAAACGAGAAGACTGCCTACAAAATGATAAATATGATGCAGGCAGTACTCGACGGCGGCACAGGCTCGCGAGTACGCTACAAGTACGGTGTCAACGCTCCTGCAGGTGGCAAGACCGGTACCACAAACGACAACTCAGACGGATGGTTTATCGCCTACACTCCGCAACTTGTGAGCGGCGTATGGGTCGGCTGGGAAGACCGCCAGATACACTTCGCAAGTATGGCCGAAGGACAAGGTGCCAATATGGCTCTACCGATATGGGCTATGTATATGAAGCAGGTACTCGAAGATACATCTTTGGGCTACAGTCCGTCGGCTCGCTTCAATATCCCCGAGTGGTTCAACCCGAACGAAGGATGTGAATAGAATAAAAATAAAAAATTACTAATTACGATGTATGGGCGAATAGTTATTCACCCATACATTTTTTGTTGCCCACAAACACCTAAAACCTCGCTTAAACGATTAAACGCCCAAACTCCTAATCGCACGATACAAAGGGGTTGCGGTCGGCTACGGCTGCAATAGTGGCTCGGGCGAAGTGTTGGGCTCCTGCCGAGTCGATAAATTCGCGTGAGAGGTCTACTATCGTTTCGCCCTTGAACATCATTCTCAGGCGTGCCGTGTCGGTAACATCGGCAATGTGTGTTACCTCTATATTTTCTTCGCTGCAATACCGCATAAACTCCTCAATATCGTCTCTACCGACAACGACAGCCATACGCTCTTGGCTTTCGGATATGGCGAGCTCCGTTGCCGATAGTCCGGAATATTTCGTACGCACGCGGTCGAGATATATGTCGAGTCCATCGGCAAGTTCGCCGACAGCTACACATACTCCGCCCGCCCCGAAGTCGTTTGCTTTCTTTACGAGGCGTGTGGCTTCGCTCCTGCGAAATAGTCGTTGCAGCTTACGCTCCTCGGGAGCGTTGCCCTTCTGTACTTCGCTGCTACACCGCTCGAGGCTTTCTGTAGTATGTTCCTTCGACGAGCCTGTGGCTCCGCCTACGCCGTCGCGTCCGGTACGTCCGCCAAACATCAGTACCACATCGCCTGCTTTCGGCTTCAGCCGCCTAACGTCGTCGACTCTGACGGCACCGACTACGGCACCGACTTCGAGGCGTTTGGCTACATATTGGTCGTGATATATCTCGCGGACGAATGTAGTGGCAAGTCCTATCTGATTGCCATACGACGAATAGCCTTGAGCTGCTTTGGTAGATATTGTCTTCTGCGGCAGCTTGCCTTTGAGAGTATCGCCTACGGGCATATATATATCACCGGCACCCGTAACACGCATAGCCTGATAGACGTAGCTTCGTCCCGACAGAGGGTCGCGTATGGCACCGCCGAGGCAGGTCGAGGCACCGCCGAAGGGTTCTATCTCGGTCGGGTGGTTGTGTGTTTCGTTTTTGAATTGAAGTAGCCAACGCTCCGACTTACCGTCGACGTCGACATCGACCGTTATCGAACAGGCGTTGTTTTCGTCGCTCTCCTCGAGGTCGTCGAGAAAGCCTTTTGCCCTCAGGTATCGCGCTCCGAGAGTCGCCATATCCATAAGGCATACGTTGCGGTCCGAACGGCGAAGCTCGCCACGCATGCTGTGATACAACTCGAGCGAAGCCTCTATGCTGTCCGATGCAAGTCCCTTTTCGATAGTTATCTCCTCGAGCGATGTGTTGAATGTCGTATGCCGACAGTGGTCGCTCCAGTAGGTATCGAGTATCTTGAGTTCGGTCTCGTATGGGTTGCGACGCTCAAGGCGGAAGTATCGCACTACTTCTCTAAGGTCGTCGGCATTCATAGCGAGGCTGTTTTCTTTGCAATAACGAGCTAAGTCGTCGTCTTGTAGGTCGACAAATCCCTCTATGATACGTGCCTCTTCGGCAGCTGGCTGAGCGAAGGTCTCCAGTATGGAGAGGTCTTTTTGACGACTCTCGATAGGATTGACGAAGTAACGCCTTATCTTGTCCATAGTCTCGGTATCGATAGGCTCGTCGAATAGTATTATCTTGCCGCTTTTGATAGTAATGTCGGCATTGTAGTCTATAAGGCGTACACAGTCTTCTGCCGAGCTTGCCCGTTGGTCGAACTGTCCGGGCAGGTATTCGACGGCGAGGTACTGTCTGCCCTCGAGGTCGAAGTCGGTCGTTACGCGGTCGGTCGGTCGCTCACCGAAGACGGTGTATAGGCATTTGTCGAGCAGCTGTCGGTCGAAGCCAAACAGGTCATAGACGTTCACAAGTCTCAGTTGGCTGAGCTTCAGACTGAGACTGGCATTTAGTTCCTTGCGAAGGCTCTGTGCTTCGACTTGGAAACCCTCTTTCTTCTCTACAAAAACACGGTAGTTCATCTTTTGCGTCTCTTTTGATATTAACGAACACAAAGGTAGTAATTAATTACGAATTAGAAATTACGAATTACGAATTAGAAATTACGAATTACGAATTACGAATTACTACCGACAGTGCGGAGCAAATTATCACCGACAGTGCGGAGCAAATGTAGAAATGTTGAAGCGTTTAAGCGTTGAATTGTTTAAATGGGGTATTGGGTGTTAGGTGTTTTCTCTTGGGCTTTGCCCAAACCCACTTACTTTTTTGTCTTAACACAAAAAAGTA
>CAJPNS010000112.1 GCA_905372135.1 Porphyromonadaceae bacterium
ATATATTTTCGTGGTCGATGCTGATTTTGTCATTCGTAGCGATGTGGCGGCTGAAAGCCAATCCCATACTTATGCTTGTAATCGGAGCTATTGCAGGCTGGCTTATACACTTATAAAAATTGCAACTATTGGCAGATTCGATTAAAAATAAAATTTTGTAGAACAAAAAAAATATATTACCTTTGCACTCCACATTTTGAAAGCACATATAGTTATTAACTATTTAATATATAAGTGAATTTATGAAGAGGACATTTCAGCCGTCGAATAGAAAGCGTAAAAACAAACACGGATTCAGAGAAAGAATGGCGTCTGCCAACGGACGCAGAGTACTTGCCGCACGCAGAGCTAAGGGAAGGAAGAAGCTTACCGTATCCGACGAATACACTATGAAAGCGTAAGCTTTCCGTATTAGATATTATATCAATTACAAAAGAGTGGAGACTCTCGACGGTCTTCGCTATTTTTGTATCTACTTGAGTGATAATTATAAAAAATATTAGTTGGACATCGGTACTATTTTTTATAACTTTGCACACTGTAATTTATAGATAAAAGGCAGTATAGACAGAACATATAATTTTCTTATTATTAATGCAATAAACAAGAGAATTATTTGTTTTTGTTTTATTGGTAAATCAGCTAAAATATTGATAATATGTCGGAAACAAAGTATATTTTTGTAACAGGAGGAGTAGCCTCGTCGTTGGGAAAGGGTATTATTTCTGCGTCGTTGGGAAAGTTGTTGCAGGCTCGCGGTTATCGTGTTACTATTCAGAAGTTCGACCCGTATATAAATATCGACCCCGGTACACTGAATCCTTTCGAGCACGGTGAATGCTATGTTACGGCAGACGGCACCGAGACCGACCTCGACCTTGGGCATTACGAGAGGTTTCTAAACATACAGACACAGCGCGTAAACAACGTTACCAGCGGGCGAATCTATCAAGAGGTGATAAACAAAGAGCGTCGTGGCGACTACCTCGGCACTACCGTGCAGGTAATCCCCCATATTACGAACGAAATAAAGGAGAATATCCTCTATCTCGGCAATTCGGGCGATTTTGACTTTGTCATTACCGAGATAGGCGGTACTGTCGGCGATATCGAAAGCCTTCCTTTTATCGAGAGTATCCGTCAGTTGCGTTGGGAGATGGGCAGAAACTGCATCAACATACATCTTACATACGTACCTTACCTCAAGGCAGCGGGAGAGCTCAAGACTAAACCTACACAGCACTCCGTCAAAGAGTTACAGCAAGAAGGTGTGCAACCCGACATTATCGTTCTCCGTACCGAACACCCTATTTCGCAGCAGATGAGGCACAAAGTAGCACTTTTCTGCAACGTTGAGTACGACGCCGTTATAGAGAGTGCCGATATGAAGACCATCTACGAAGTGCCTATCCGTATGCAGGAGGAGGGGCTCGACCGTATCGTGCTGCGTAAGCTCGGTATCGAAGATACCCGCAAAGCGGAGATGGACGACTGGAATATGTTTCTGAACAAACTCAAAAATGCTAATCGTAGTGTACGTATTGGGCTGGTGGGCAAGTATGTGCGTCTGTCAGATGCATATAAGTCGATAATAGAGAGCCTTATACACGCTTCTGCCTACAACGACCGCAAGCTCGACCTCCGACTAATTCTCTCCGAAGATATCACACGCGACAATGCTAAGGAAAAACTCGCCGACCTCGACGGTATCATCATTGCTCCCGGTTTCGGCGAACGCGGTATGGAGGGTAAGATAGAGGCAGCTCGGTATGCCCGCGAAAACAATATCACCTGCCTCGGTATTTGTTTCGGTATGCAGTGTATGGCTATAGAATTTGCCCGCAATGTATTGGGGCTTGCCGACGCACATTCTACCGAAGTGGCTGAGAATACCTCCAATCCGGTGATAGATATTATGGAAAGTCAGAAAAATGTGGTAGATATGGGCGGAACAATGCGTCTCGGCTCTTTCGAGTGCCGCCTCAGAGCCAACACCAAGGTACACCGCATATACGGTTCGGATACTATATTCGAACGACACAGACACCGCTACGAATTTAACTCCGATTATGCCGAACGCTTCGAGCGTAACGGTATGGTGCTGTCGGGGTCGAACCCGAAGACAAACCTGACGGAGATAATCGAACTTGCCGACCCGAAACATTGGTATATAGGCGTACAATTCCACCCCGAATACAGCTCGACGGTGCTTCGTCCGCATCCGTTGTTTATCGACTTTATACACAACGCCATACGATAGCGTATACTATCTGTCGATAGATTAACAAATGTGGGCTAAGACTCGGTTTTTCTCCCTAAATTCACAATTTAATCGTACTTTTGTCCGTTAAAACAATTATTATTACAAAAAGGGAACAATATGGATAAACAGGGAAAAATACTTTGGGTCGACGACGAAATAGACCTTTTGCAGTCTTACTTCCTCTTCCTTGCCGACAAAGGCTATGAGGTCGAAAAGACTACAAACGGTATAGATGCCATCGAGCTCATCAACAACAACCAGTTCGATATAATATTTCTCGATGAAAATATGCCGGGGCTATCGGGGCTCGATACTTTATCGCAGATAAAGCAGAGTAAGCCTAATCTACCGATAGTGATGATAACCAAAAGCGAAGCTGAAAATATAATGGACTTAGCTATCGGCAAACAGATAGCCGATTTCCTCACTAAACCGGTCAATCCCAGTCAGATACTACTCGTACTAAAAAAACATCTTCATCAGAATGCTATCGTAAAAGAGCAAACCAACTCGGCATATAGCAGCGAGTTTATACAGATAAACAATCAAATATCGGAAGCCGACTCCGATGAGGATTTTTTCGAACTATACAAACAGCTCACCTATTGGGATTTACGCCTCGACCAGACGCAAAACGAACTCTACAACATACTGATGTCGCAAAAAGAAGAAGCCAATTTTGCTTTTTCGAAATACATATCGAAAAACTATCTCAGCTGGTTTGCTTCGCCCGATAGTCGCCCGACTATGTCGCCCGATATATTTAAGAAACAGATATTTCCACTGCTCGATGGTGGCGAGAAAGTGTTTTTGATAGTAATAGACAATTTCCGCTACGACCAGTGGAAAATGGTTCAGCAGATATTGGAAGAGTTCTATACCATTGAAAAAGAGATACTATACTATTCCATACTGCCCACCACCACCCAATATGCTCGAAATGCTCTTATGGCGGGGCTTATGCCGCTGCAAATCAAAGAGATGTATCCGCAATATTGGTTCGACGACAACGAAGAAAACGGTAAAAACTTGTATGAAGACAAGCTAATTGAACTATTGCTGCAAAGATATCGTAAAAATATAAGCTTCTCTTACAACAAGATAACAAGTATACCCGAAGACGGCAAGCTAATCGAAAAACTACCTCAACTAAAAGACAATCAGCTAAATGTCTGTGTACTGAACTTCATCGATATGCTGTCTCATACCCGCACGGAAATGAAGGTTATGAAAGAGATAGCCAATACGGAAACGGCATATAGAGCTCTATCGGTCAATTGGTTTAGATACTCGCCTATAATGCAGTTGTTCAAAGAACTATCTGTAAGCGGCTACAAAGTAATAATCACTACAGACCACGGCACCGTACAGGTAAATAAACCGATAAAAGTGATAGGCGATAGAAACACCTCTACCAACCTACGGTATAAGGTAGGTAAAGCCTTGAATTACAATAAAAACGAGGTATTCGACATCACCAATCCGCAAAAAGCTATGCTACCAAGCCCCAATGTAAGTTCTACATATATATTCGCCAAAAACAGGAACTTCATGGCTTATCCAAACAATTTCAACTATTATTCTACATATTTCAAAGACTCTTTCCAACACGGAGGTATATCGCTCGAAGAGATGGTAGTACCATTTGCGGTGCTTAACGGTAAGGGGTAGCAGACGCAAAATACTATAAACAAGTAAATTACAATAAAAACATAAAACGCAAAATAGTAAGATATGAAAAAAATTATCACAATCGTCGCAGCAGCACTCCTAGTGGCGGCATGCAGCAAGACAAATCTGAAAATCGAAGGTGTAATAGCAGACAATCGCTTGGATAGCAAGACAGTATATCTGACCGATATTGATATGACTCACCTCGACAGCACAGAGATAAAAAAAGGTAAATTCTCTTTCAAATGTAGGGTAGATACTCCTAAAATAGTGACTCTGCAGATCGATATGGGGCAGGATGAGCCTATTGAGAGGCAAATAATACTCGAAAGCGGACAGATAAATATAAAAATCGGAGCCGACAACGAAATAGATGTCTCGGGAACCAATCTAAACGATATATACTCAGACTTTTGGAAGCAAAATAAGCTGCTCGACAAAAAGTACGAAAATGCGCTGAATATCTCCGAAAAAGCAGCAGCAGAGGTAGATAAAGAGTATGTCGAACTTGGTTACAACTTTGCTCGCAACAATCCGAAAAATATTGTAGGAAAAATAGCATTCCTCTCGGCATATTGGGAAATGTCGATAGCTCAGCGAGAAGAAATAATATCGCTACTCGACGACAACTTCAAGACCGACAAGAAGATAGCAAAGATTATCTCTAATATCGAGCAAGAAAAGAAAGCGTCTGTCGGACAACCTTTTATAGATTTTTCTGCCAATGATATCAATGGCAATGAGGTGAAACTTAGCTCCCTCGTAGGGCAGGCAGACCGACTATCTGCTTATCGATTTCTGGGCTTCGTGGTGCGGTCCGTGTCGAAAAGCATTACCATCACTCAAAGCACTGTACGACAAATACAAAGGCAAAAAATTCGATATCATCGGTGTATCGCTCGATAGTAAAAAAGAAGATTGGGCGGGAGCAATCGAAAGATTCCAGCTGAAATGGACAAACATATCAGACCTCAAACATTGGGATAGCTACCCTGCCCGACTATACGCTATTAGCTTTATCCCCAATACCATACTACTCGACAAAGAGGGAAAAATCGTAGGTCGCAACCTACACATCAACGAAATAGAAGATATTCTGAATCAAAAATAATTAATCACTAAATAAAAAAGCAAGTTTATGAAGAAAATATTTGGCTTAATACTTATAGTCGCTTTAATAACGGCTTGTAGCAGTAAAACAG
>CAJPNS010000113.1 GCA_905372135.1 Porphyromonadaceae bacterium
GGCACCGTCAGTTCTCGGTAAGTCGATCGTTACGAAACAGCTTACAATAGAGTCTGTCAAAAATATAATGTATGTAAGCATATTTTTGTAAAATATTCCCTGCAAAGATAGTTATTATTTTTTAATTGCCGATTGTTTCCGTGTAAAAAAATGGTGTTTTTCGAAAACGAATAGAGATTACCCCCCCGATAGCTTAATCGTCGTTAGCTATACTCACAAAAAATAGTAACTTTGCCGACCGTTTCTTACTATTACAAGCACGCTATGATACAGGAAAATATAAAGCAAATACGTACGCAACTGCCCGAAGGCGTTAGACTCGTATGTGTATCGAAATTCCACTCAAACGACGACATACTCGAAGCTTACAATGTGGGAGAGAGAGATTTCGGCGAGAGCCGCGTACAAGAGCTGATGACCAAACAGCCCGTTTTGCCGTCGGATATACGTTGGCACTTCATCGGGCCGCTGCAGACAAACAAGATAAAGCAGATAGTGCCTTTCGTCCGGCTCATACACAGCATAGAGAATATGCGACAAATCGAAGAGATACAGAAATGTGCCGCCAAGATAGGGCGTGTAGTCGATATTCTGCTCGAGGTACATATAGCCCGAGAGGAGCAGAAACACGGTTTCGAGCGCAAGGAGATAATAGACTTTTTCGAGAGGCATACCTACGAACACTATCCAAACGTAAGGGTTTGCGGCGTTATGGCGATAGCTACGCTTACCGACAATGAGGAGCAGATTGCTGCCGAATTTGCTGCGGTCAGAAGTATTTTCGACGCGATAAAGAGTATCTACCCGAAGCCGCACTTCTGCGAGCTATCTATCGGTATGTCAGACGATTACCCGAAGGCTATCGAGGCAGGAAGCACTATGGTGCGTATCGGCTCCAAGATATTCGGAGCCAGAATTTATAATAAATAGAATAATATCAACTGTTTGATGACTACACGACTGAAAATTTGGTTTCTGGCTGCTCGCCCCAAGACGTTACCTGCCGGCATAGCGCCGGTAGTTGTTGCTTCGGGGTTGGCTTTCTCCGAGGGGGTGTTCGATTGGTTTAGGGCTTTGGTCTGCCTGTTCATAGCCTTGTTTTTCCAGATAGCCTCCAACTTTGCCAACGACTATTTCGACTATTTCAAAGGCAGCGATACACCCGACCGACTCGGACCGAAACGTGCAGTATCGGAGGGGTGGGTTTCGCCTAAAGCAATGCTTATAGCCACTCTGTCGGTACTGGCTGTCGCTTGTATTTTGGGTATCGTCTTGATGATAGTAGTCGATTGGCGGCTTGTATTCTTAGGTGTTGCCATAACGGTCTTTGCCTTGGCATATTCGGGCGGGAAGTACCCCTTGTCGTATCATGGCTGGGGCGACGTGAGTGTACTCGTCTTTTACGGTATCGTCCCTGTAGTGTTTACGTACTACGTGCAGGCGGGAGTATTTAGTCTCGATGCCTTCGTGTGTGGGCTTATCGTGGGTTTCGCTTCGATAAACATACTCGTGGCAAACAATTACCGCGACTACACTACCGACCTAAAGGCAAATAAAAGGACTACTGTAGTGATATTCGGAAAAACTTTTGCCGAGTATTTCTATCTGTTCAATGGTTTTTTGTCGGTACTGCTCACGTTTTATTTCCTGAAAAAAGGATTCGTATTTACGGTCGTTTTGTCGTCGGTGTACCTGCTGTTGCACATCAAGACGTGGCGAGAGATGATACGGATAGGGCAGGGTAGAGAGTTGATACCGATTCTGGGTAAGACCGCTCGAAACACACTTATATTGTCGTTGAGTATGCTCATCGGTTTTCTGATTGGTACTGTGTTTCCCATATAATATTCGTAACAGACCTTATTGCTAATAAATAGGAGATGAAAAACAAAAAGATAGTAAAGTATTTATCGGCTCTGGCTATGATGGTAGCGATGATGGCATTAGCCGAGTTTACCGGAGAGAGAGAGATAATATTTCCCGAAATGGCAGCCCTTACCATAGGTTTGTGGATTAGCAATAAACATATTTGGCAGGTTACCGACGTGCAGTTGGTGTCGCTTATGACGTTGGCGGCGATAGTGGGAGTGCTCATAGTGCGTTATTCGCCGTTGCCATTGGTTATCAATATTACGATAGCATTCGTGGTGGCAGGGATTATATTGACCTCGCAGCGGTCGACGTTGTATCCGCTCGTGTCGGCGTTGATATTGCCCGTATTGCTACATACTACAAGTTGGGTCTATCCGCTATCGGTATTGGCGATGACTGTTGTTCTTGTTGTCGTAAAAAAGATATTCGAGGCAAAAGGTATCCGAAGCAAGACGTACTACACTCCACCGGACCGCCCCATAAAATCGGCTATTGTCGTTTGGGCAGCGATGACGTGCAGCCTACTGTCGATAGCTGCTATCGGATATTACTCCACATACATTTATATAATAATTCCTCCGCTGATAGTTTCGTTTGTGGAGTTTGTAAACACTAAGGCCGGTTTTCGTAATCGTCCCGTGCTGACGGTGCTTCTGCTGTCGGTCTGCTCGCTCGTGGGGTCGGTGTTTCAGCTTGTGGGGCATTTCTATCTCGGTCTGCCTCTGGCAGTGGTAGCTGCTGCTATATTGATAGTGGTATTCGGGCTGTTTGAGTGGCTCGGAAAGTTTTTCGCTCCGGCCGGAGCTATCTCGCTCATTCCTCTGCTTCTGCCCGAAGAGGTATTGCCTTATTTGCCGCTCGAGGTATTTGTGGGGGCTGTGCTCTTCATTGCGGTGGCTATGATTTTCTTTCAAAAATGCTATAAATGGTCGAGGGCACAGATAGTATATTGCCTTATACCTCATTATCTTATTAGCCGATTCGTACGTAGGAAGAGGTAATCTTTTCGGGGTATGCTTGGGCTACTTTGTGGCAACTTTCAGTATAGTACCGACTACCACGTCGCTGTCTACACAGCTGAAAACGTATGTGTTGCGAGAGTCTTTTACTAGAAAACGGTTGTTTTTGTTTGTGGCATACATCAAAAATTTTCCAAGTCGAGGATTCTCGAACCACCCCAGATAGCCAAACAGTCCGCCCGACCCGAACCTCCTTACACCGTCTTTCATATCGTCGGGGCAGATTTGCTTTACCTCTACTATTTCAGAGATGGGGATTGTGATATCGCCTTTTATCTGCCGTAAAATAAGCTTTTCGTCGTCGACCGTAACACTTGTAGGCATATACATGAACGATACGATACCTGCAATAGGCAGTATCCATACGGCAGTAATTGCTATGATTGCCATAAAGTTCTTACCCCTGCTGCGGTATGTGGTATATGTTTTAAAAGATAAAAATATTACCGCTACCGTAATCAATAAAGTAACGACTGTAGTAAATATTACTGTGGTATCCCAGTTGCAAGAAAATTTATAATACATTGATTTATTGTTGTTTTTTATTGCTTCATCTTTTCCAGCTCTTCCGATAGTATTTCCCATTCGTACATCTTCTGTTCGAGTAGATGTTGGGTTTTGTGATATTTTACCGATAGTTCGTCGGACGAATTGCCGTCGGTAAATTCGGCTTCGAGCCGAGCGATTTCTTTTTCGAGGTCTGCTATATCACTCTCCAAAAGCTCTATCTGCCGCTCCTGCTTTTTTATCTGTCGGGCACGCTCCTTGCTTTGTTCGTATTGTAACTTGCTGTCAGA
Source organism: Porphyromonadaceae bacterium (assembly GCA_905372135.1). Classification (GTDB taxonomy): domain Bacteria; phylum Bacteroidota; class Bacteroidia; order Bacteroidales; family Paludibacteraceae; genus F0058. Next base: position 3,689 of record CAJPNS010000113.1, read on the forward strand.
CACCACTTGGGGAGCAATATCTTTTTTGTCGGTATTTTTTATCTCTATCTGGTGCAGCGAATTGAAGTTTTTAGCACGCAAGAAATCTCCTATACCGCCTATATGCTCGATGATTTTTTTATCCGCAAATTCGTACACTTTGTCCACCAACCCGTCGAGAAAGTCTCTGTCGTGGCTCACTATGATAGCCGAACTCTGAAACTGCCTGATAGCGTCTTTCAATACGTTTTTGGTCGAAATATCGAGGTGGTTTGTCGGTTCGTCGAGTATAAGCATATTGACGGGCGACAGCAGCAGCTTTATCATTGCCAGACGGCTGCGTTCGCCACCCGAGAGCACCGCTACCCGCTTGTCGATATCGTCGCCGCCGAACATAAACGCCCCAAGGATATTGCGTAGCTTGGTGCGGATATCGCCCGTGGCAATATCGTCGACAGTCTGGAAGACTGTTTTGCTGTCGTCGAGCGTAGTAGCTTGATTCTGGGCAAAATACCCTACCTTGACGTTATGACCGAGGCGGAGACTACCCATAAAATCGAGTTCGCCCACGATACACTTTACCAGAGTGGTTTTCCCTTCGCCGTTCTTGCCTACGAAAGCTATTTTCTCGCCTCGCCGTATCTGCATATCGATATTCTGCAAAACGGTATGTTCGCCGTAAGCCTTCGTCAGGTTTTCGATATCGAGGCTGATAGTCCCCGAATGCGGCGGGGGCGGAAACCGTAGGTTGAGCCGCGAATTATCGACCTCTTCTATCTGTATCGGTTCGAGCTTTTCGAGCATCTTGATACGGCTCTGCACCTGAACCGCCTTTGTCGGCTTATAACGAAAACGATTGATAAAATCTTGTGTATCGGCTATGAGTTTTTGCTGGTTTTCGTAGGCACGTATCTGATTTTCTCTGTCGATAGCCCTAAGCTCGAGGTATCGCGAATAGTTAGCTTTGTAATCGTATATTTTACCTAACGAAATCTCTATCGTACGCGTGGTTACGGCATCGACGAAAGCCTTGTCGTGGCTTACGAGTAGCAGGGCACTCTTGGAATTTTTCAGAAAAGACTCGAGCCAGTTGATACTCTCTATATCGAGGTGGTTTGTCGGTTCGTCGAGCAGTAGCAGGTCGGGCTTGCGAAGGAGTATCTTTGCCAACTCTATACGCATACGCCAGCCGCCGCTAAATTCGGAGGTTCGTCGCTCGAAATCGGTACGACGAAAACCCAATCCCATCAAAGTCTTTTCGGTCTCGGCTTCGATACT
>CAJPNS010000114.1 GCA_905372135.1 Porphyromonadaceae bacterium
TTAAAAATGAAGAGACGAGGAAAATTAAAAATGAAAAAGTAAGAAGTAAAAATGAAGATGTAATAATGAAGAAATATAGGGATACTGAAGCGGGGCGTTGGAATGTTACAAAAAAAGAGGCTGCAAACGTAGAGCCTCTCTTTTTAGTCTATTCGGTATTTTCACATTACCATATCAGAGCACGCTTTTCGGGAGCAAGATACATCTTGTCTCCCTCTTTGAGCTTGTATGTTTCGGCGAATGCGTTGATATGCGGTAGTGTGGCATTTACACGCCAGCGACCGAGCGAGTGGGGGTCTTCTTTGGTAAGACGTACTATCTCTTCGTCGCGTACATTACCTGCCCATACCTGAGCGTAGGATATGAAGAAACGTTCGGCTGCACTGTATCCGTCCATTTCGCCTCCGTTGACCTGTCCCTCTTTGATAGCTTTCTGCATAGCAACGAACGAGATATTCACTCCGCCGTTGTCGGCAATGTTTTCGCCGAGAGTAAATTTACCGTTGGCAAATGTACCCTTGATAACCTCTATTCCGTTGAACCAGTCGACGAGTATCTGTGTGCGAGCCTTGAAGTTTTCGTCGTCGGCTTTGCTCCACCAGTTTACCAGATTGCCCTCTTTGTCGTAGTTGCGTCCTTGGTCGTCGAAGCCGTGCGACATTTCGTGTCCTATCACTACGCCGATGGCACCGTAGTTGACGGCGTCGTCTGCCTTAGCGTTGAAGAACGGCGGTTGCAGTATACCGGCGGGGAAACATATTTCGTTGGTAGTGGGGTTGTAGTAGGCGTTGACCGTCTGCGGGTTCATATGCCATTCGGATTTGTCTACAGGTTTGCCTATCTTGGAGAGTTCGTAGGCAGTCTCGAATTTGGAGGCTGCTTCGACGTTTTCGTAATACGATTTCGAGCGGTCGATGTCGAGTCCCGAATAATCGCGCCACTTGTCGGGATAACCTATCTTGACCGTGAAAGCATCGAGCTTTTCGTAAGACTTTTGTTTGGTGGAGTCTTGCATCCAAGTGTTGGCGGCAATACGTTCTTTGAGAGCCACCTTGAGGTTGTCGACAAGCTGTATCATACGTTTTTTAGAGGCTTCGGGGAAGTATTTTTGTACATAAATCTGTCCGACAGGCTCACCCAGATAGCCTTCTACGACCGCAGTTATGCGTTTCCAACGCGGACGTTGCTCTTTGATACCCGAAAGCGTTTTGCTGTAGAATTCGAAGTTGGCATCTACGAACGCTTTGCTCAGATATGGAGCGGCACCCGAGATGGCACGTGTGGCAAGGTAATGTTTTACTGTACCGAAATCGGCTTTTTGCAGGATACCGTTGAGGCTCTTGATGTAATTGACCTGTCCTACGTTTATTTTGTCGAGCTTCAGACCCAATGTCTGCGTGTACTTGTCGAGGTCTACGACGGGCAACATCTTTTTAACTTGGTCGAAACTCATTATGTTTTTGGTAACAAACGGGTCGCGCATCGTGTTTTTGTCCATAAAAGCCTTTGCTATCTGAGTCTCGAAAGCGAGTATCTTGCGGGCAGCGTCTTCTTCTTTGCCCTCTATGCGGGCTATCTTGTTGTAACCCGAAAGTTTGATGATATCGGTCAGGTACTTTACGTAAGCCTTGCGTTGCGGCTCGAAGTTTTTTTCGAGATAGTAGTCTCTGTCGCCGATACCGAGCCCCGTCTGCCACATCCACGCTATGCACTGTTTACTGTCTTCGGGGTTGGCTTCGCCGAAGACGCCAAACAACAGCGACGAACCGCTCAGAGCTGCATCTGCCAGATATGTCGTAAGGTCGGGCAATGCTTTGAGGTCGTTTACTTTTTTGAGGTCTGCCTCGATGGGTTTCGCTCCCTGCTGTTCGACAGCTGCCGAGTCCATACCGAGGTTGTACAAGTCGCCTATCTTCTGCTCGATAGAGCCTTTGGCGTTGTCTTTCTTGGCAATCTCCTCGATGACGCCTTTTATCTGCTCGCGGTTGTCTTCACGCAGTTTGTCGAATGTGCCGAAGCGTGCATATTCGTCTGTCAGCGGATTTTTTGCCATCCAGCCTCCGCAGGCGTATTGGTAAAAGTCTTCGGTAGGTGATACCGTCGTGTCCAAGTATTCGGGGTTGATACCCGAAACAAGTTGCTCTTCGGCAGCTTTTTTGTTACCGCACGAAGAGACTAATGCTGCTGTTCCAATCATCATTACAAATAATGCTTTTTTCATTTTTTCTTTACTTATTTATTTTAATTACTATATATTCGTCGAATTAAGGCTGCAAAGATAATCATTTTTTCGTCGCAATATTACTCTGCTCTTATCTAAAAAGAGCACTCTAATTCGTACCTTATATTTATTTATATTTATCCCTTAAAAGTGCGGTTATAATATATTTTTGTACCTTTGCAGGTCAATTAATAATTACTGTTTATAAACATATTGAATACCAACACCATAAATAATATGGAAAAACAAAAAATGCGCGCTGCTATCACAGGTATAGAAGCATACATCCCCTCGTATATACTTACAAACGACGAACTTAGCAACATGGTAGACACTACCGACGAATGGATAATGACACGCGTCGGCATACATACTCGCCATATACTCAAAGAGCAAAACGAAGGAATGAGCTATATGGCCGAACGTGCCGTAAAAAAGCTGTTGGAAAAGACAAATACCGACCCTTCGGAGATAGGGGCTCTTATCTGTTCGACCGTAACCGGCGATATGGTTTTCCCTGCAACTGCTTCTATCATAGCCGACAAATGCGGCATAGTAAACGCTATGACTTTCGATATGAATGTGGGCTGTGCGGGATTTATACACGCTTTCAAAACGATGTCGCTCTATATCGAGAGCGGTTTTTGCAAGAAAGCCATCGTGGTGAGCGGCGAAAAGATGTCGTCGATAATAGACTATACAGACCGAAACACCTGCCCGCTATTTGGCGACGGAGCTGCTGCCGTACTTGTCGAAGGGCGAACCGACGGCACAGGGCTGCAAGACGCAATACTACGTTCGAACGGAATAGGCAGACAGTATCTGCATATGGTTGCAGGAGGCAGCCAGCGTCCGGCATCGCACGAAACGGTAGACAAACGGCTACACTATGTGTATCAGGACGGTAAGAATGTTTTCAAGTGGGCTGTCGAAAAGATGTCGGAAGTATCGGCAGAGATAATGGAACGCAATGGACTGAAACCCGAAGACATAGCCTATCTTTTACCTCATCAGGCAAATATGCGTATTATCGATGCGGTTGCAAACAGAATGGGCATAAACAAAGAAGACAAAGTCCTCGTTAATATCGAACGTTTTGGAAATACCTCGTCGGCTACAATACCTATACTTATGTGGGACAAGCAGAAACTTCTAAAGAAAGGCGACAATCTTATACTCTCGTCTTTTGGTGCCGGATTTGCTTGGGGTAGCCTTTGGGTGAAATGGTCTATATGAAAGGCTTATATTCCTATGGACTATACGACTATTATAAGACCCCAAAATAAGCTCTTCGAGATAGATTTCAAAGAGATATGGCGGTATCGCGATCTGTTGGTGATGTTCATCAAACGCGATATCGTTACCCAGTACAAACAGACGATACTCGGACCGACGTGGTACTTCATACAGCCGGCTCTTACTACCATTATGTATATGGTTGTCTTTGGCGGTATTGCGGGTATCAGCACCGACGGACTACCACAGCCGCTCTTCTACCTTGCAGGTATTGTACTGTGGCAATATTTCTCGGAATGCCTCAACAAGACGTCGGCTACTTTTACCCAAAATCAACACATATTCGGCAAGGTTTATTTTCCCCGCCTTATATCGCCTCTGTCGAACGTACTCTCTAATCTCGTGAGAATGAGTATACAATTCTTGCTTTTTCTGATAGTGTACGTTTATTATGTGGCAGTCGGTGTCGATGTAATGCCCAATACGTATGCTCTGCTACTGCCGTTGCTGATAGTGATGCTTGCCGGTCTGTCGTTGGGTTTTGGTATAATAATATCGTCGATGACGACCAAATACCGCGACCTGACGATACTGTTTACTTTTATCGTACAACTCTGGATGTATGCCACTCCTGTGATATACCCTCTTAGTACCATCACCAACGAGAAGATACGTATGTTGATGGGTATCAATCCACTTACTTCGATATTCGAAGCCTTCAAATACGGTATGCTCGGAGTAGGGCAGTTTAGTTGGGGTGGGCTCGGTTACAGCTTCGGGTTTATGGTGGTGCTTTTGCTCGTAGGCGTAGTGGTCTTCAACAAGGTTCAACGCAGTTTTATGGATACGGTTTAAAAATGTTTAATCGTTTAACTGTTTAATCTTTTAATTGTGGATGCTATGGAATATAAGTATAGTTTTGAAAAACTGGAAGTGTGGAATGATGCTCGTAATAAGGTAAAGATGATTTACTTACAGACAGATAATTTCCCAGAAAAAGAGAGATTCGGATTAAGTTCGCAGATGCAAAGAGCTGCTGTTTCTATCGTATCAAATATAACAGAAGGTGTGTCTCGAAGTTCGGTAAAAGAGAAAATTCGATTCGTTGAGCTTGCATATGGATCTTTAATGGAACTGTACTGTCAGTTGTATGTATCTGTCGATTTGGATTATTTGACGCCCGATACGTTTACGCTTATCAAAGCAGAAATAGATAAAATAGCAAATAAAGCGAATGCGCTAAAAAGAAGTTTTATTAAACAGTTAAACGATTAAACAGTTAAACAAATACAATGCCCTCCGCAATTGAATTCGACAACATATCAAAGCAGTACCGTCTCGGATTGGTCTCGACGAGAACCATTTCGCACGACCTTAAACGTTGGT
>CAJPNS010000115.1 GCA_905372135.1 Porphyromonadaceae bacterium
GTCGGTGAAGGTGTAGCTCCGTTTGTGTAATATGTTTATAATCAATAATGGAATAATGTCGGGAAAATTTGTTTGAGCACCGAATAGGCAAATATGTGGTATTGGGCGTATGGCACGTATTATTTATTAATTTTGCCACAAAAATAGTAATAATACTCTCGATAATGGAAATAGCAAAAACCATAATATTGAAAAAACAAGTTGTGAGTCTGGAAAAGCCTCTGATAATGGCAATTGTAAACATTACGCCCGACTCTTTTTTCGAAGGTAGCAGAGCGTTGTCGGAAACCGATATAGTATCGAATGTAGGCAGAGCGATATCGGAAGGTGCTGATATTATAGATATTGGAGGTTATTCGACGCGCCCCGGAGCCGCTCACGTAAGCGAAGACGACGAATGGCAGCGTATCGACTTCGCACTCAATACAATATGCAAAAACTACCCAGATATTCCCATATCGGTAGATACGTTTAGAGCCGAAGTAGCATATAAGTCGGTGAAAACGTATGGTATAGACGTAATAAACGATATTTCGGGCGGAAGTATCGACGAAAAGATGTTCGACACTGTGGCTAGCCTTGGCGTACCATATATACTTATGCACACGAGAGGTACGCCGTCGACGATGATGAATATGACTGATTATGACGATGTTGTGAGTGATATTTTGAAGTATTTCGCTCAGAAAATATCTCTCCTGCGTTCGGCTGGCTTTAAGTCTGATATTATCATCGACTTAGGGTTTGGATTTGCCAAGACTCTCGAACAAAATTATACCCTTCTTGCCGCTCAAAAAGTATTCGAGTGTTTCGAACTGCCGATACTTACAGGTATATCTCGTAAGTCGATGATAAACAAAGTACTGGGTACGACTCCCCAAGAAGCCCTCAACGGTACGACGGTACTGAATACGTTAGCCCTACTAAATGGAGCTAATATACTGAGAGTCCACGATGTAAAAGAGGCAGTAGAGGCTGTAAGATTGGTAGATTTCTATAAGAAATCCACACAGAGCAATTAAATGTGTGTGTCGGTATTAGCTTGATTTGTATTAAACTATCGATACGTAGTGAAATCTAATACATTCTCAGATGTAAAGATACAATAGTTGTATTTGGCAAAATGAAGATTTTTAGAGTGTTAGTAGTAGTAGCGGCGTTTGCCGTCGGTAGCTTCTCGGTCTACGGTCAGTCGAACTCGGCAGAGCCGGCGTTGTCTGTGGTTCAGGCTATTATAGTAGGAAACGATACGATACCTTTCTTCGTTTTACCGACATACTATTGCTATCCGCCTCTGAAATTCAAGAATAAGAAAGAGGAGCAGTTTTATTGGCGTACGGTACGCGATGTAAAGGTAGTATTGCCTTATGTACGCCATATCCGTAAGGTGATGGACAAGACCAATGAAGCCCTGATGTCGATGCCCGATAAAGCAAGTCGCGATGCATATATGAAGAATTTCGAAAAACGCATATACAAAGAGAACGAAACCAAGTTTAAAGACCTTACTCTGAATCAGGGCAAACTGATTATACGTCTGCTCGATAGAGAGACCAACAACACTTCTTACGAGCTTATCAAGGCATATCGTGGGTCGTTTAGTGCAGGGTTTTGGCAGGTATTTGCCGTGGTGCTCGGAGCAGACCTAAAAACAAAATACGGCACAAAAGAAGAAGACGCTGTAATAGAGCGTGTAATTGTACTTGTAGAGGCAGGGCAATTGTAGAGAGATAAGTCGATGGTTGCTAATAAACAAGGTTGTGCCACAACCGTAAATTTGGGTATGTGTATTGTAAATGCACTATTTTTTGTAAATTTGCACTCCGATTTATGCAGTGTATAGATGAGTAAAATTACGACTAAGAATCGCAAATCTCCTCGTTGTCACAGAGTAGTAGTGTCTTTGAACGACGAAGAAAATAGATTCGTTGAGAGTTTTTGTGCGAAAAACAGTATAGCCAGTAAAAGTAAGTTTTTTAGAGAGACTGTAATAAAATCGGTGTTACAACAGCTTTATAACTATAGTCCTACGTTGTTTGATTGATAAATAGGCGATTGTATGAAAAAGATATTAATATTAATGCTGTTTTGCGGCTTCGGACTAAGCACTTATATGTTTGGTCAGTCGCCAAGTCGTGTACCGGCTACGCCGTATCCGATAAAAGTGGCACAGCCAAATGGAGATACCATCACTATTCGTCTTTTTGGCGACGAGAGGAAACACTATTTCACATCGATAGATGGGTATGTAATAGTAAAAAATGCCGAAGGATACTTTTGTTATGCTGCTATAAATGCCGATAATGAGGTGATAGCATCGAAATATAAAGTGGGGAAAAGAGGTATGTGTATGAGGAGATATCTGAAGAAGATGTCTAAAAACGAAAGACTTAAGAAAAATATTTTGTAGATAAGAGACTTATAGTATCGCCCGTTGTGGGAAAAGTAATTAGATAAATACGATGTCTATCAACGAAGTACAGCAAGAAATAATAGAGGAGTTTTCGATATACGACGATTGGCTCGACCGATACCAGTATATAGTAGACTTGGGCAATTCGTTGTCTGACTTCCCGCCCGAAGAAGAGACCGATACGAATCTGATAGAGGGCTGCCAGAGTAAAGTGTGGATAATAGCCTCATATCGAGATGGTAAAGTGTATTTCAAGGCGAAAAGCGATGCTATAATAGTAAAAGGAATAGTAGCTCTGCTTATAAGAGTGCTTTCGGGGCGTACACCCGACGAGATACTGGAGAACGAATTGTTTTTTATAGATAAAATAGGGCTTACCGAACATCTGTCGCCGACACGTTCGAACGGGTTGGTAGCTATGGTAAAGCGGATGAGAATGTTTGCTTTGGCATTTAAAACTAAATTTGAATAACTATCACTATGACAAAAGATATGGACGTTTATCAACATCATCCCGAGGAGAGTCCCGATTACCAGGGATTGAGGATACAGAGGGCTCTGCGAGTACCTCCTTCGGTGCGTAGTCCCTATTTTCATAAGCTTAAAAAACGTCCTCATTATTCGGTAGACGATTATGTGAAAGGTATCCTCGACGGTAATATAACCATTCTTTCCCAAGCAGTTACGTTGATAGAAAGTTCTGTAGAGGCTCATTACGAGATGGCTCAGCAGGTGATAGAGAAGTGTTTGCCTTATTCGGGCAATTCGATACGATTGGGTATCACCGGAGTGCCCGGCGCAGGTAAGAGTACTCTTATAGATGCTTTGGGAATGGATATCGTACAGAAAGGCAGTCGGTTGGCTGTGCTTGCTATCGACCCGAGCAGCTCTATAAGCAAGGGGTCGATACTTGGCGATAAGACACGTATGGAGCAGCTATCTACGCATCGTAATGCGTTTATTCGCCCTTCGCCTTCGGCTGGTTCGTTGGGCGGAGTAGCTCGTAAAACACGGGAAACCATCATATTGTGCGAGGCGGCAGGCTTCGACGTGATATTTGTAGAGACCGTAGGAGTGGGGCAGTCGGAGACAGCGGTTCACTCTATGGTAGACTTCTTTCTGCTGATACAGCTCGCCGGTACGGGCGACGAACTACAAGGTATAAAGCGCGGTATAATGGAGATGGCAGACGGCATTGTTATAAACAAAGCCGATGGTAGCAATATCGATAAGGCTAATATTGCCAAAAGCCATTTTACCAATGCTTTGCATCTATTTCCAATGCCACCTTCGGGGTGGTCGCCACGAGTACAGACCTGCTCGGCTTACGAGCATATCGGACTCGACAAACTGTGGCAGATGGTAGAAGATTATGTCGATTTCACCAAGAAAAACGGATATTTCACCACAAAGCGTTCGACACAGTCTAAGTATTGGATGTATGAGACTATAGAGCAGTATCTTAAAAATAATTTCTACAACAACAAACAGATAGAGACATTGCTACTCGAAGTAGAGAATAAACTTTTAAACAATAAGATAACTCCCTTCGTAGCAGCACATAAGTTATTGGATACCTACAAAAATATTTTAATAAATCAATCATATAATAAATAACACAAGATGAAAAAATTAGCACTAATTACCATTGCCATACTTTGTGTAACGGCGACGTATGCACAGAAATCGAAAAAAACGTCGACTGCTGCCGTAGTAGCCCCGAAGACGGTAACCGAAATTACTTCGTACGCACTCGGTGTAAATATGCTTAGCGGACTCAAACAGAATGCCGAGCAGTATGGTATAAAACTCGATTGGAAGTGGGTGATAAAGGGACTCAAAGAGGCTTCCGAAGATAAGAGTCAGTTCAACGAGACACAGCTGAGAGATGCATTTGCTATGCTCGACAGCCTTGTGAAAGAGAATAATAAGGAGAAGGCTAAGGTACAGAAAGATTTTCTTACTGAAAACGCTAAAAAAGAGGGAATAGTGGTGACTCCCTCGGGCTTGCAATACAAGGTGATTCGTATGGGAAACGGAGCTAAACCCAATGCCGACGACAATGTAAAGGTGCAATACGAGGGTAAGACTATCGACGGAAAAGTATTCGATAGTTCGTATCAACGCGGTGAGCCTATTACGTTCCCTTTGAATAATGTAATAAAAGGTTGGGTAGAAGGTATACAGCTGATGCCCGTAGGGTCGAAGTTTGTGTTTTACATCCCTTCGGAACTCGCTTATGGTGAGCAGGGTGCAGGTGGCGGAGCCATAGAACCCAATTCGACACTGATATTTGATGTAGAGCTGCTCGAGATAAATCCGAAAGAAGCCGAGCATGCCGACG
>CAJPNS010000116.1 GCA_905372135.1 Porphyromonadaceae bacterium
GGTGGCTCCGTAGAACATATAAGACATATTGGTAACATTCTTAGTATCGAAGGAAGTCAACGGTTGATTAAACGAGGTAGCTCCGTAGAACATAGAATACATATTGGTAACATTCTTAGTATCGAAGTTGGTCAACGGTTGATCAAACGAGGTAGCTCCGGAGAACATACTACTCATATCGGTAACATTCTTAGTATCGAAGTTGGTCAACGGTTGATTAAACGAGGTGGCTCCGTAGAACATACCACTCATATTGGTAACATTCTTAGTATCGAAGTTGGTCAACGGTTGATTAAACGAGGTGGCTCTGGAGAACATAGTACTCATATTGGTAACATTCTCCGTATTCCAATTGGTCAACGGCTGGTTGAAAGAGGTAGCCACTAAGAACATATAGCTCATATTTGTAACGTTCTGTGTATCCCAATTACCGATAGGTTGATTAAACGAGGTGGCACCGGAGAACATATTAGACATATTGGTAACGTTCTGTGTATTCCATCCTGCCATAGAGCCATTGGCATTTTTAAGTTTCCTGCAGTCGTTGAACATATTAGACATATTGGTAACATTTGTAAGATTGGGTACGTCGGTAGCCGTTACGTCCATATTTTCACAACTAAAAAAGGTACTTTCCATAGAACTCCATACGGTAGTACCCCATTGCTTTACGGCGACTATGTCGTCTTTTGAAGTAGAAGAACCCCAAAAACTCAATTGATTGAATGTACCGCCATAAGCGTCTATACGATATGTCCATCCGGATGTAAGACCACTTATGACTTGCCCCGCTGTGGCAGGCGATATAGTCTGCATAGTACCTATTGGAGCTTCTGTAACAGGATCTATGCGTACATACCTTATAGTATATCCGCTTCCCTGTGCGGGGAATGTGATACTCCCACTTGCGGGAGCTAACCATACGGTCTTGAACCAGTCGGTTTCGTTCTGCCCTACGGCAGCAGAGGCGAGGGCAGCAAAAAATAAGAAAAACTTTCTTCATATCGTGTTCTGTGTTTTGATTTTACAATTATGTTACTTACAATTTTTTGAACCTGCAAAGATATAAAGATTTTTTCACATAGCGAGCAAATGCATAGACAAAATTAATAGCTCGATTTATAGAACATATATTATATATATAAATTCGCAATTAATTTATTACCTTTGCGACCATGTAATTTAATTAATTATACGTGTATTGTTCTATGGCAACTATAACATTGGAATACGACGGCAGAAACATTGTCTTCAAAAAACTGATAGAGGCTTTTATCGCTTTGGGAGCCACTGCAAAGGTCGAAAAGAAAAGACCAAACGGTCTCGACAAGGCAATTGAAGATATCGAAAAAGGACGGGTATATCAAGCCAAGAATGTCGAAGATATGTTTGAGCAAATATTAAAGTAATATGGCATACAAAGTAATCTATACTAATTCTTTCAAAAAGAGTCTAAGACAATGCCATAAAAGAGGTTACGATATAAACTTGGCAAAATATGTCATAACCTTATTGGAAGAAAACGGACAATTGCCGTCAAAATACAGACCTCATAAACTAACAGGCAATTATAATGGCTTCTGGGAATGTCATATTAAACCCGATTGGCTACTGATTTGGAAACAAGACGACAAAAATCTGATATTGTTGTTTTCGTATACCGGCACTCACGCCGATTTGTTTGAGTAATATAGATTTACATTTGGTTGCTTGAATATTCAGGCGTTTACCATTTAGTTGAGTGGCTGAGAGAGGGAGGGAGATTTTTTCAATAGCGTCGAGGTTCTAAAAACTTATCGGATTGCTGATGTCGATACGTAAGCCAAGAGCCGTTATCAAACGAAAAAACAGCCCTACTCCAGGCTCTATTACTCCGTTCTCAATTTTAGATATATAAGACTTCGTTGTTCCTACACGTTGGGCAAGCTCACTCTGAGATACTTTTGCCTCTTTGCGTGCCTGTAAAAGTATCTGCGCCGCATAAAAAGCCCTTGCCTCTTCTTCGTGCCTGATGCGTTCGGGAGTACCCTCTTTGCCGAATTTGGCATCCAAAACCAAATCATAATCTACTATCCGATGATTATTTGTCTGCATAATAAGCTTCCTTTATTTTTAATGCTTTTTCTATTTCTTTATTCGGTGTTTTCCTTGTTTTTTTCTGAAATCCGTTGAACAACACAACAATTTGTCCATCGTCGAAGATAAAAAACACACGATAAATATTGCTATTGTATTCCGTACGCAACTCAAAAAGTCCATCTCTAATAAGTCTGACAAACTTCACAGAAATACGTTCTTGGGTACTGAGCAAGAGCAAGCCATAATTTATTTTCTCTTGTACTTTATCTTCAAGGCTCTCCATAAACGCCTCGAAATAGCCACCATACGTTTTTATCTTCCGTTTCACGTCGCAAAGATAATAAATTTATTACCGACAAGCAATGCAAAGAAAATCCGAGATTATCAAATAAAACATAGGAATATAAAGGTATTACATGTGTTTCCCCTTACATTCCTATATTTCCTACATTTCCAAAAACACTAACTCATATCTTTCTCATTTCAACTGATACAAAAATGCCCAAAATCCGTTATCGTACTATCTTCATTTCGTCGATAAGATTACGGGCTCCTGCAAATTTGTCGATAATGAAGAGCATGTAACGCACATCGAGGTTGATACAGCGTTGGAGGTTCTCTTCGAAATCGATGTCGCCGCTCATAGCCTCGGAGTTACCGTCGAAGGCAAGCCCTATAAGATTGCCCTCTGCGTCGAGGACAGGTGAACCCAAATTGCCGCCTGTGATGTCGTTGTTGGATATGAAGCAGGTGGGCAAATCGCCGTTTTTATCGGCATAGATACCAAAATCTCTGGCATAGAACAGGTCTTTGAGCTTCTTGGGAACGATAAACTCGCTGCTGGTAGAGTCTTCTTTCTGTATAACGCCTTTCAGAGTAGTGTAATACTCGTACTCAACACCGTCTCTTGGCTCATAACCTCTTATATTACCGTAAGTTATACGGATAGTAGAATTGGCATCGGGAGCAATCGGCTTATTCTTGTTTATTTGAAGAATACCGTCGACGAAATAACGATTGCCACGCTCTATATTGGTATTTGCCTCCTTGGTGGCTTTTCCTATCTCCCTCGCCTTGGCAATGGCGCTGTTGGCAACGAGCAAAGCGGGGTCTTTCTTGACGATATCGAGATTCGAAGACTTCAGCAGCTCTTCCACCTTAGCTTTGGAGACAAAAACGGATTTATTCATCAAAAACGCTGCATATTTCCCTGCATTTCCTTTGAACTTCTTTGCCTGCACATCATCGAAAAACGAAGGACGGTATTTTTTGTCCATATTCTTGTATGCATAGTCGAACATTTGTGCTATAAGCATCTGTTCGACAGCGGGGTCGAAGTCTTTGTAAAAACCGTTGATATACTTCGTTAATTTTTCCATTGCCTTGCTGCGTTCGGCTTCGTCTTTGATGGCGGCTATTCCCTCGATATTCGAATAAACGCTGTAAGCAAACGAAAACAGTTCCGGTCCTCTAAACACGCATTCGGATATGTACAGCTGAGCCCTACGTGCGTCGCTGCGGTCGGCATAGCCTTCTTTCAACAAGTTAAGGGCATTGCCGTATTTCGTATTGTTACTATGGGCAGCCCATTTGCTGTAATTGTCCTCTATATCGAGCTTTTGCTGCATAGTATTGAGTTTTTTCAGAGCCTTGTTTTGCTGCAACGAATATTTCCAATAGTTCGAACACGAAGCATACTTAGAGGCATACTGAATGCGGGTCTTTTGCGACTCTGCCATTTTTTTACGCAAAACATTTATTTTCACGCTGCGAATATTGTAAATCAAATCGTTGACCATCATTTCCTCTTTAAGCCCGAAAGAGGTGAGGAATCTGTCGGTAGTGCCGGGGAATCCCATCACCATCGCAAAATCGCCGTCTTTGAGTCCCTTCACGCTGACAGGGAAAAAGTGCTTGGGTTTCAGCGGTATATTGTCTGCCGAGTAGTCGGCGGGATTACCGTCTTTATCGGTATATATTCTAAACAACGAGAAGTCTGCCGTGTGTCGAGGCCATTCCCAGTTGTCCGTATCGCCACCGAATTTACCCATCGATTGCGGAGGAGCACCTACCATACGCACGTCGCGGTAGGTGGTGTACACAAACAACAAGAATTGGTTGCCATTGAAGATATCTATCACCTGCGCATCGTTGACAGTACCTTTCGACGCCTCATCGGAAATAATCTTACCTATCGAGTCGATAACGTTTTGGCGTTCGCTCTCGGTCATATCGTCGTTTAGGTGAGGTACGATTTTGTTGGTTACATCTTCCATACGCACAAGTATCTGAGCGGTAATGCCTTCGTTCGGTAGTTCGTCGGATTTTTTGTATGCCCAGAATCCGTCGCGTAGATAGTCATGTTCTACCGACGAGTGCGACTGTATCATACCGAAACCACAGTGATGGTTGGTAGAGAAGAGACCTTCGCCCGATATAAGTTCGCCCGAACAGAAATGCCAGAAGCTCGAACCTGCATTGCCGAGACCTACGACAGCATCTTTGAGGCTGCTACGATTGATATTATAGATGTCTTCGGGCGTAAGGCGAAAACCCTGAGCCTTCATCTGTTCGTAATTTTTACCTATAAGCGACAACAACCACATTCCTTCGTCGGCTCGTACTGTCGCACCCAGACTGAAAATAGAGATTAACAATAT
>CAJPNS010000117.1 GCA_905372135.1 Porphyromonadaceae bacterium
ACCTCGTTTAATCAACCGTTGACTTCCTTCGATACTAAGAATGTTACCAATATGTCTTATATGTTCTACGGAGCCACCGCATTCGATCAGCCGTTAAACTGGAACACTCAGAACGTTACAATAATGACTTATATGTTCTCCAGAGCAACTTCATTTAATAGTGCATTAAATTTCAATACACAGAATGTTACCTATATGTCTTATATGTTCCAAGGAGCTACCTCGTTTAATCAACCGTTGACCTCCTTCGATACACAGAATGTTACCGATATGAGTTATATGTTCTCCGAAGCCACCTCGTTTGATCAACCGTTGACCAACTTCAATACGGAGAAAGTTACCAATATGAGTTATATGTTCCAAGGAGCTACCTCGTTTGATCAACCGTTGACCTCCTTCGATACTAAGAATGTTACAAATATGTATTCTATGTTCTACGGAGCTACTTCATTTAATAAGCCGCTGGCATGGAATACCCAGAAAGTTACCACTATGTATGAAATGTTCTACGGAGCTACTTCGTTTAATAGTACATTGAATTTCAATACACAGAATGTTACAAATATGAGCTATATGTTCTCCGGAGCTACTTTGTTTAATAAGCCGTTGGCATGGAATACACAGAATGTTACCGATATTTCTAAGATGTTCTCCGGAGCCACCTCGTTTAATCAACCTCTCGGTAGTTTTAAGATAGATAACGTTACTGATATGAGCGATATGCTTAGTGGCTGTGGTATGAACTGCCAAAACCTCTCTACTACTCTCGATGGCTGGAAGACACAAGCAGCGACACTAAATAAAAATAATATATACTTAGGCGATATCACGACCGTACATAATGCTTACAACCAGACGGGGCAGGCGGCTATCAATACTCTTAAGAACAATCACAATTGGACTATCACCGGCGGGCAGTTTGCTCCCGGATGTATCTTGCCCACATACTACGTCTCGGAGTGGGACTTGTCGAAGCCGGTGTGGCCTACTCGCCCCGATGCTGCTACTACGCTCGTAACAAACTTAGTAGGTGGAGAGTTTACACTAATGTGGGAAAACTTGAATAATCCCTCCGACAACGGTTTTGTTACCATAGCCTCAGGTACGCCGACAAATCCATGTAAAATTCCAGGTCTTACGGCAGGTGCCAAGTATCGTGTCGTAGCCTTTTCACCCAATCCCGGCGGACTTACCGGTTTATGTGCCGAGAAAGCCGATAATCAAAGACTTATCAAAGTAACTCAGTGGGGTACTACCAAATGGACTACTATGAATCAGGCATTCTTTAGTTGTGAAAATATGGACGTAACGGCTTCCGACACCCCCGACCTTTCGGCTTGCCAAGACCTGCATACTATGTTTTACTCTTGTAAAAGTCTTGTAAACACCAATGGTTCGATATCAGGTTGGAATACGGCGAACGTTACTAATATGAGTTATATGTTCTCCAAAGCAAGTGCTTTCAATCAATCATTAAATAGTTGGAATACGGCAAATGTTATTGATATGTCCGGTGTGTTCAGGGAAGCTACTTCATTCGATCAACCGTTAGATAATTGGAATACGACGAAAGTTACTAATATGTACGATATGTTCCAAGGAGCAGCTTCTTTCAATCAACCTATAGGTAACTGGAACACACAGAATGTAACAAATATGAGTAATATGTTCAATAATGCTACCGCCTTCAATCAATCGTTGACCAACTTCAATACGGCGAATGTTACCGATATGAGTTATATGTTCAAAGGAGCTACATCATTCAACCAACCGCTTAGCAACTGGAATACGGCGAAGGTTACCAATATGCAGGTGATGTTCTACCTTGCTGATTCATTCAACCAACCGCTCGATAGTTTTAAGATAAATGCTGTTACCACTATGGAAGAGATGTTACTAAAATGCGGAATAAGTTGCGAAAATCTATCGTCAACGCTCGATTCGTGGAAGACACAGGCGGCAACGTTGAGTAAAAATAATATAAAACTTGGTGCTCTCACCGCTACCCAATACTACAACCAGATGGGGCAGGCTGCTATCACAGCCCTTCAGGCACGTGGCTGGACTATCATCGGTGGTACATACACAGAAGATTGTATCACGCCTGATAGCCACTACGTATCGGAGTGGGATCTATCGAAGCCCGCAAAAGACGGTAGGAGCGACGCAGCTACTTCGATAGTAACCAATCTTATAGGTACCAACTTCACGGTAGAGTGGCAGAATACGGCTATAGCCTCAGACAAGGGCAAGATAACCAGCGCCAACGGTACGGCTATCTTGCCGTTTAAACTCACAGGTCTTACACCCGGAGCCAAATATATACTCAGAGCATATCGCACTGCAAATGTATCGGGAAGTGCTCTTACGGGACTTAATGCAGGGCTTTCGGATGTGAAACGACTCACCAAAGTAACACAGTGGGGTACTGCCGTATGGATGTCGTTAGCAAATGCTTTCCAGTTGTGTGCAAATATGGATATAACGGCTACCGACAAGCCCGACTTATCGAATATAACAAGCCTGAGCGGAATGTTCTCCGGATGTAAAAAACTTATTTACAATCCTTCGATAAACGACTGGAATACATCTTCGGTAACGCAACTTAGAGGTGCTTTCTATGAAGCAAAACTATTTAATCAGCCTCTCGACAATTGGGATGTAAGTAATGTTTACGATATGCTAAGTCTGTTCTCGGCGGCAGAGTCGTTCAACCAACCCCTAAACAGCTGGCGGACCAATAATGTTGTGTGGATGTCTTTTATGTTTAGTGGAGCAAAAGCATTCAATAGTGCTATCGACAACTGGAATACGGCAAAAGTAACCACTATGGCCGATATGTTCCGAGAAGCTACAGCATTTAACCAAAATATCGATGGTTGGAGTACCGGAAAGGTAGAAAATATGAGCAGTATGTTCTCCAACGCCACTTCATTCAATCAACCACTCAATAGTTGGAATACCGAAAAGGTTGTTAATATGACCTATATGTTCTACGGCGCTACTTCGTTCAACCAACCGCTCGATGGTTGGGACGTCTCGAAGGTAAAGGATATGACTTCGATGTTCTTCAAAGCCGAAGCATTCAACCAAGACCTCAACAGCTGGCAAACCGGTAATGTAGAGCGTATGCAGGATATGTTCAACCGAGCCAAAGCCTTCAACGGTAATATTACCTCTTGGAACACAGGTAAGGTAATCGATATGCAGTCAATGTTCTACGGAGCCGAAGCCTTTAACCAAGATATAAGCGGCTGGAATACTGCAAATGTTACCGACATGTATGCTATGTTTGCCAATGCCAAATTCTTTAACCAAAATATAGGCAATTGGAATGTAGATAAGGTAACAAATATGGGGGCTATGTTCTACAACGCCGAGGCGTTCGACCAAGACTTATCGAGGTGGAAGCTAATAAGTGTTAGCGATATAGATAGTATGTTCAACGCACCGCTTAATAAAGGTATGAGTTGTAAGAACTACTCCAAGACCTTGCAAGGCTGGGCGCTTGCCCCCTATACTAGGACGGGTTTAAATTTCAGTGGTCAGCTCAATAGACAGTATAATCTTGTAGGTAAAGATGCACGTGATATTCTTACCAAAGCCGTAGCTCAAGGCGGTAAGGGCTGGACTATCACCGGCGATACCTACGACCGAGACTGCGGTATCGAATACGTATGGACAGGTAACGCCTCTACCGATATCACCAATGCTGGCAACTGGCAAGGAGGTCGTGTACCTACAAGCAGCTCCACACTCGGAGCCTTCAATGAGATTGTCGCCTTCGACCGTATGGCACATAACGATATGCACATACCGTCGCTACCGTATACGCCCCCGGGAAGCAACCCCAACGTGATACCGTTCTATAGCTTCGGTGCGCTTATCAACGAATCGGACAAAAAGCTTGTGGTAGAGCCCAACGCCCATCTCTATATAGGAGGTATGGTATTTGGCAGCGACTCGGCTCATAAAGTCGATAAGATAGTAATAAAGGCAGACAATACTCGCCCGAACGGTTCGCTTATCCTTGGTGGTCAGCCTTGCGACAAGCCGGTCTATGCTACCGTAGAGATGTACTCTAAAGCCCATAAATCGTCATCGCCCGTTACGTGGACAGACAACATACCGACCTCTCCTACAAATGGTCAGTCTATGTCGGCTTCGTATAAATGGCAGTATATCGGCGTTCCTGTCGATGGCGAGGTAGCCAATGCCTTCTACGGCTCGTATCTGCGTAAGTACGACGAGACACTCAACGCCCCGAACCACTACTACGGTAAGTGGCGTAAGATAGGAGCCAACGAAACGTGGCAGCCGCTCGTACCTTTCGCAGGCTACGAAGTTACAAGTCGCAGCCCGAAGGTGTACATCTTCAAAGGTCGCTTGCTTCACTGCCCGCAGGAGCTGACCCTTACCCGCCAGGCAGCCGAAGTTACAGCCGTAGCCTCGTCGGTAACCGACCCGCGTTATCGTCGTTGGGAGCTCGGTCGTAACCTCTTCGGTAACTCGTATACGGCAGCCCTCAATATCTCGAACGGTAAGCTCTTCGTCGACCTCGAAGCAAGCTATGCCATAGGACGAGAACCGATAGAAGCTACCGTATATATATACAATACGGGCAGCATTGCCGACTGGAATGGCGGTACTACGGGATCGGGAGCCGGACAGTACGTTGCGGTACCCGTATTCAGTGCCACAGCACTCTCGGAACAATA
>CAJPNS010000118.1 GCA_905372135.1 Porphyromonadaceae bacterium
GCTTACGATACGTACGGGAGTACCGTCGGCGGCTGCCTTGAAGTCGAGCTTTATCGCCGAGTCTTTGGCGACGGTAAGGGTGATGTAGCGGCTCATATTAGGCTCAGTATGTGGTGTACCGCACTCGTATGTGCCCGTAGTAGCGGGTATATCGGTATTGTCGTAGTAGTACTGCACCTTCCAGTTCTTGGCGATGGCATTCTGTGCATTGGTGGCTGCGACTATAGCGGTGTCGGAGGACGAAGAGTTGTATATGGGCTGTATTCTTGCATTGTCCGACGCTTGCCTAACCGGCAAAGCACAGTAGATATCGTCGAGTGTGGCGGTAGTAAAGTTGTTGCCGTTGCAATTTAAGAACCGCAACTGCGTATTGTGCGATACGTCGAGGTTGCTAAGATTATTTTCTCTACAATATAACTCCGTCAACTGTGTATTGTTCGATACGTCGAGGGTAGTGAGCTTATTACGGTAACAAACTAACTCCATCAACTGCGTATTGTGCGATACATCGAGGTTGCTAAGTTTATTGCTTTCACAATATAACCTCGTCAACTGCGTATTGTTCGATACGTCGAGGGCGGTGAGTTGATTGTAGGAACAATCTAACTTCGTTAACTGCGTATTGTTTGATACGTCGAGGCTACTAAGATTATTGTCGTAACAAACTAACTCCGTCAACTGCGTATTGTTCGATACGTCGAGGCTGCTAAGTTTATTGTAGTAACAACTTAACCTCACTAACAGCGTATTGTTCGATACGTCGAGAGCGGTAAGCTGATTATTGGAGCAATATAACTTCGTCAACAGCGTATTGTTCGATACGTCGAGAGCGGAGACATTTGTTTTGTTGTCGCTGCAATCGAAGCCCGTCAGGTTGCCGTAGACGGTCATAACGGTGTCGGCGGCGGTGTGGTAACCCGAGCCGGTCCAGCCTGTGCCGACGGTGATGTCTTGTGTATTGCTGCCGCTTACGATACGTACGGGAGTACCGTCGGCGGCTGCCTTGAAGTCGAGCTTTATTGCCGAGTCTTTGGCGACGGTAAGGGTGATGTAGGTATCCATATTAGCGTGTGATGTACCGCAGACGTATGTGCCCGTAGTAGCGGGTATATCGGTAATGCCGTAGTAGTACTGCACCTTCCAGTTTTTGGCGATAGCGTTCTGTGCATTGGTAGCGGCGACTATAGCGGTGTCGGACGACGAAGAGTCGTATATGGGATGTATCACTCCGTTAGTCTTGCTTTTTCTATCGGGCAGAGCACAGTAGATATCGTCGAGAGCGGCGGTAGAGAAGTTGTTGCCGTAGCAATATAACTCCGTCAACTGCGTATTGTTCGATACGTCGAGGGCGGTGAGCTGATTGGAGTGACAATATAACATCGTCAACTGCGTATTCTGCGATACGTCGAGGCTGCTAAGCTGATTGCTCCGGCACTCTAACCTATTCAACTGCGTATTGTTCGACAGGTCGAGGTTGCTAAGATTATTTTTGGAGCAATCCAACACCGTCAACTGCGTATTGTTCGATACGTCGAGGTTGCTAAGATTATTGCCTTCACACCATAACACCGTCAACTGCGTATTGTTCGACAGGTCGAGGCTGCTAAGATTATTTTTGGAACAAGATAAATCTGTCAACTGCGTATTGTGCGACAGGTCGAGGGCGGTGAGATTCGCTCCGTTGTTGTCGCAAACGAAGCCAATTATATCGCCGTAGACGGTCATAACGGTGTCGGCGGCGGTGTAGTAGATAGTGCCTGTCCAGCCTGTGCCGACTATGATGTTTTGTATAGTGCTGCCGCTTACGATACGTACGTGGGTACCGTCGGCGGCTACCTTGAAGTTGAGCTTTATCGCCGAGTCTTTAGCCACGGTAAGGGTGATATAGCGGCTCATATTAGGCTCGATATGTGGTGTACCGCAGACGTAGATACCGTTGGTAGTGATATCGGTATCGTTTTGGTAGTACTGTACTTTCCAGTTTTTGGCAGTAGCGTTGGCGGCATTGGTGGCAAGGACAGAGTCGATGTACGACGACGAAGAACTGTATGCCGTATATATATGTCCTTTTGTCGTACCTGTCCTATCGGGTAGTGCACAGTAGATATCGTCGAGAGCGGCGGTAGTAAAGTTGTTGCCGTAGCAATATAACGTATGCAACTGTGTATTGTTCGATACGTCGAGGCGGCTGATATTATTATTACCACAATATAACCTCGTCAACTGCGTATTGTTCGATACGTCGAGGGCGGTGAGGTTCGCTCCGTTATCGTTGCAATCGAAGCCTATTATATCGCCGTATATAGTCATAGTAGTGCTACCGGCGGTGTAGGAGGCAGTGCCGTTCCAATTTTTACCGACGGTGATGTCTTGCGTATTGCTACCGCTTACGATACGTATGGGGGTATTTGCTTGGGCTGCCTTAAAGTCGAGACTTATAGCCTCGCCGCTTTTAACGGTAAGGGTGATGTAGATATCGAGGTGTGGTGTGCCGCAAACGTATGTGCCCGTAGTAGGTATGTCGGTATCGTTGGCGGAGTACCATACATTCCAGTTTTTGGCGGTAGCGTTCGTCTTGTTGGTGGCAATGACGGTAGCATTGTTCGACGAAAAAGAGTAATATGCCGGATATATATATCCTTTTGTCGTACCTGTCCTATCGGGTAGTGCACAGTAGATATCGTCGAGTGCGTCGGTAGTAAAGTTGTTGTCGTAGCAAATTAACTTTTTCAACTGCGTATTATTCGATACGTCGAGGGCAGTGAGCCGATTAGAAAAACATCTTAACTCCGTCAACTGCGTACATTCGCTTACATCGAGGGCAGTGAGCTCATTGGAGCGACAATTTAACATCTTCAACTGCGTACATCCGCTTACATCGAGGGCGGTGAGCCGATTGGAAAAACATCTTAACTCCGTCAACTGCGTATTGTGCAATACATCGAGGGCGGTAAGCTGATTGGAGTAACAATATAACATCGTCAACTGCGTATTGTTCGATACGTCGAGGGCGGTGAGCTGATTGGAGTGACAATATAACATCGTCAACTCCGTATTCTGCGATACGTCGAGGCTGCTGAGATTATTGTATTCACAACTTAACTTCGTCAACTGCGTATTCTGCGATACGTCGAGGCTGCTAAGCTGATTGGAGTAACAATATAACTCCGTCAACTGCGTATTCTGCGATACGTCGAGTGAAGTGAGTGCATTGAAGTAACAACGTAACCCTACCAACTGCGTATTGTGCGACAGGTCGAGGGCAGTGATGTTTGCTCCGTTGTTGGAGCAATCGAAGCTAATTATATCGCCGTAGACGGTCATAACGGTGCTGCCGGCGGTGTAGGAGATGAAACCTGTCCAGTCTGTGCCTACGGTGATGTCTTGCGTATTGCTGCCGCTTACGATACGTACGGGAGTACCCGTAGCGGCTGCCTTGAGGTCGAGGCTTATAGCCTCGCCACTTTTAACGGTAAGGGTGATGTAGCGGCTCATATTCTGTGCCTGAGTCGTGGCACTTGCGAAAAGCCCCACTGCGAGGGCTAAGAATAAAACTACTTTTTTCATCTTATTTGAATGTTTATGATTAATAATAATTGAGCACAAAGGTAATATTTTTTGTTGAATCGTTGAATTGTTGAAGCGAGATATTGGGTGCTGGGTGTTGGATGGTAGAGATGCAATTAATTGCGTCTCTACGGGCAAAAACAAAAGGCGAACCATACGGTTCGCCTTTATTCAAAAACCTAATACCTAAAACCCAAAACCTACCTTTTTACCATTTTCGCTACTGTGCCATCGGCTCTGACGGTATAGACACCTGCGGGCAGGTGCGATACTTCTACGCGGTCGGTATCGGTGGCGTGGGCTACTTCGGTGCCGTACATATTATATATCCGTATGGTGCGAGCGGTAGCCGACAGATATAGCACGTCTGCCACGGGGTTCGGGTAGAGGGTGAGCTGAGGCTCGGCTGTGGCTTCGGCTATGTCGGTATGTGGTGTACCGCACTCGTAGCTACCTGTAGTAGCGGGTATGTCGGCATCGTTTTTATAGTACTGTACTTTCCAGTTCTTGGCGATAGCGTTCGCCTTGTTTGTGGCAAGGACGATAGCGTGATTCGACGACGTATCGCTGTATACCGGCTCTATCACTCCATTTCCCTTGCCTGTCCTATCGGGCAGGGCGCAGTAGATATCGTCAAGAGCAGCGGTAGTAAAGTTATTGTCGTAGCACCATAACTTCGTTAACTGCGTACATCCGCTTACGTCGAGGCTAGTGAGTTTATTGTCTCTACAAGATAACTCCTTCAACTGCGTACATCCGCTTACATCGAGGCTGGTGAGCTGATTGCTGAAACAACCTAACCCCGTCAACTGCGTACATCCGCTTACGTCGAGGCTGCTGAGAGTATTTTTCCCACAATATAACTCCGTCAACTGCGTATTGTGCGACGGGTCGAGGGCGGTGAGGTTCGCTCTGTTGTCTCTACAATCGAAGCCCGTCAGGTCGCCGTAGACGGTCATCTTGGTGCCGTCGGCGGTGTAGGTGGCAAAGTCAGTCCAGTCGGTGCCGACGGTTATGTCTTGCGTATTGCTGCCACTTACTATACGTATGGGAGTGCCCTCGGCGGCTG
>CAJPNS010000119.1 GCA_905372135.1 Porphyromonadaceae bacterium
AGTTGACGAACTTAAGTTGCTCCGACAATAAACTCAGAGACCTCGATGTGTCGAAGAATACAAAGTTAGAATGGTTATATTGTGCAAAAAATCCACTCGACAGCCTCGATGTATCGCGGAATACGCGGTTGACAGATTTACATTGTTACTCCAATCAACTTAGCAGCCTCGACGTATCGAACAATCGGCTGCTGGAGACATTAGAATGTAACTCCAATCGGCTTACTGACCTCAACGTATTGCAGAATAAGCGATTGACGCAGTTATATTGTTACTCCAATAAGCTTAGCAGTCTCAGCATAAAACGAAATACGCAGTTGGAGAAACTGTATTGCTGGGGCAACAACTTCTCCACTCAGGCACTCGACGATATATATTGTGCTCTACCCAATAGGACAGGCAAGGAGTATGGAGAGATATTCCCTTTACGCGATACATCGTCGGCAGCCGAGGTAGACTCAGTCGGAGCCACCACCGCAAAGAATGCCACCGACAAAAACTGGAAGGTACGGAAATATAACCAAGTTGGCGGTAATACCGACATCACTACCAATGGTAGCTACGACTGTAGCACAGCCGTAGCCGACGCCTCCGCCGAGCCGCAGCTCACCCTCTACCCGAACCCCGTGGCAGACGTGCTATATCTGTCGGCTACCGCTCGCACCATACGGATATATAATATGTACGGCACCGAAGTAGCCCACGCCACCGATACCGACAAGGTAGAAGTCTCGCACCTGCCCGCAGGAGTCTACACGGTGAAAGCCGATGGTATGGTAGCGAAGATGGTAAAAAGGTAGGTTTTGGGTTTTAGGTATTAGGTTTTTGAATAAAGGCGAACCGCACGGTTCGCCTTTTGTTTTTGCCCGTAGAGAAGCAATTAATTGCTTCTCTACCACCCCAATACCCAACACCCAAAACCTCGCTTAAACAATTAAACGATTCAACGCTTACACGATTAAACACTTTTCATTCTTATTTTATCGGTATGCGAGGAATATCTTCTTATTGGAATAATAATATTAACTTTGTACTCCATACAAAAAATAAAAGTTCTGTAAACGATGAATAATCAATTTATCAAAAAATGGGGTGGTTATGTAGTTGCCGTTGTGCTGTTTGTAGCTCTTTCGGTAGCTTTTTTTTATCCGATAGTATTGGAAGATAAAAATCTGGTTCAATACGATGTAAGAAGTAGTTTCGGTTTGGGCCAAGATGCTCGCGAATATCACAAACATACGGGCGATTACGTACATTGGTCGAATATGATGTTTTCGGGTATGCCTGTCAACTATACCTATATGCCGCAGGCGCCAAATATTTTCAGACCGATAGGCAGAGTGCTCGGTCTCGGCAATACGGACAACTGGGGGTTGCTATTCCTCTATATGATAGGGTTTTATATCTTGCTGCTATCGCTCGGTTGCTCCAATTGGCTGAGTGTGATAGGTGCAGTGGCGTATGCTTTCTGTTCGTACAATATTGTGATAATCGATGCGGGGCACATATCCAAAGGTCTGGTGATGGCTACTATGGCTCCGATAATAGGTGGGGTAATATTGTGTTACAGAGGCAAGTATATTTTGGGAGCTATCATCACTCTGCTTTTTACGGGACTTAATATAGCATGGGGGCATCAGCAAATATCTTACTATCTGTTGCTTACTCTCATCATTTTGTTTGTGGTATATCTCATATATGCTATAAGAGAAAAGACATTGTCGAAGTTTGCCAAGTCGTCGGCGGTGCTTGTTGTGGCGGCGCTGTTGGCTATCACTCCCTCGTTGGGGGCTCTGCTGCCCACTATGGACTATGTGAAAGAGACGATGCGCGGCGGCTCGGTGTTGAAAACCAATGTAGACGGCAAAAAAGAGAGTTCCGGACTCGAACTCGACTATGCATATCAGTGGAGCTACGGCAAGATGGAGACTTTCACACTGCTTATACCCAACTTTGCGGGAGGCAGCTCGACATATAAGATAGGCAAAGACACCGAGACCTACAAAGCCCTTCTACCTACGGGACAGGCGGCACAATACGCTAAATCGATGCCTATGTATTGGTCAGATAGTCAATATAAGACATTTACTTCGGGTACGATATATGCCGGTGCCATCATCTGTTTTCTGTTTGTCTTGGGGTTGATTATCGTCCGAAGGCAAGAGAAGTGGTGGATACTTGCCGCAACGCTGCTTTCGTTTGTATTGGCTTGGGGTAGAAATCTTTATGGTGTCAACGAATTCCTTTTTCATCATCTGCCGCTTTACAACAAATTCCGAACGCCCGAAATGGCTCTGGTCATAGCCAATATGGCTATGGTCGTACTCGCCGCCTTAGCCGTCAAAGAGCTGACAGACAACTATAAAACAAAGAAGCAGGAATATCTTAAAGCTCTCTACATCTCGGGAGGTATCGTGGGCGGTATCTGCCTGTTGTTTGCTCTGTTTGGCGGGTCGATGTTCGATTTCACCTCCAATGCCGACCAAAATATGCCCGACTGGTTACGGACGGCACTTGTAGCCGACCGCAAAGCTATGTTGTCGGGCGATGCGTGGCGTAGTTTTGCCTTCATAGCTTTGGCTGCCTGTGCAATATACTTTTTTATACGTAAAAACTTTGATGTCAAATACTTGTTTGCAATACTCGGAGTGCTGATTTTTATAGACTTATGGGCAGTCGACAGACGTTTTATCTATGAAGATAAATTTGTAGCCAAGCACAAATCGCAAGAGTTTGTGCCATCTGCCGCAGATGCAGTGATATTGCAAGACAAAGACCCCGATTATCGTGTGTTTAACCTTGCCGTAAGTACTTTCAACGAGTCGAATACGTCGTATTTCCATAAATCTGTCGGGGGATATTCGCCCGCAAAACTCCGTCGCTATCAGGATATAATAGACTTCTATCTGGGTAATCCGCAAGAGATGAGCCGTTTGATGAATGAGATAATAACCGCTCAGGGCGATTTCGGTAAAATATCTCCGAATGCTTTTCCTGTCATCAATATGCTTAATACCAGATATTTGATAATGCCATCGCAGAATGGCGAGATTCCTCTACGCAACCCGTATGCACTTGGTAATGCGTGGTTTGTGGATAGTATAAGATGGGTCGATTCGGCTGACGAAGAGATATTGGCTATCGGCAAGATAGACCCGCGAACTACTGCCGTCGTCGACAAAGACCAACAGTCGAAGATTCAGGCGAAAAGTGCAATAAATAAAATCCTTAGCGATACGGTGAATACTATAAAACTGACAGAGTACATCGACCCCGGACATCTTGTTTACGAGAGTGTGTCCGATACTGAGGCTTTCGCTGTGTTTTCGGAGATTTACTACAAGACTTGGCGGGCGTATATAGACGGCAAAGAGGTACCGATTGTCAGAGCCGACTATATATTGCGAGGATTGCTTGTGCCGCCGGGTGTGCACAAAATAGAGTTCAAATGTCGCGACGAGGTAATAGTCAGAAGCCATACCTATGCTCTGATTGGTTCTATCGTGGTATGCGTCGTATTTGCGGCATTGATAGGATTGTTGATTTTTAGAAGAAATAAAAAAGGAGAAAACCTATGACCCCGATAAACTTAATGTCGATAGGCGTAGCAAGCGACCACGCCGGTTACGAACTGAAAACGAAGGTGATAAAGCACCTCGAAAGCAAAGGTTGTGTCGTGCACGATTTTGGTACCGATTCTGCCGAAAGTGTCGATTATCCCGACTATGCTCATAAGCTGGCCAGTGCCGTAGAGAGCGGCTCGTGCCAGTTCGGTATTGCTATCTGTGGCTCGGGCAATGGCGTTAATATGACCGTGAACCATCATCGGAAAGTACGCGGTGCCCTGTGTTGGACACCCGAGATAGCTGCCCTGGCTCGTCAACACAACGATGCAAATATCATCTCTCTACCGGCTCGATTTATAGAGGCTTCCATTGCCTTGCAGATGGTAGATGTTTTCCTTTCGACAGATTTCGAAGGCGGCAGGCACCAAAGAAGAGTAGAGAAGATAGATTTGGCAGAATAAAAATTACCGTTAAAATGACTTGGCACAAGATAATCAATGGAGATAGTAGGCAAATGGCTGAATTAGCGGATAGTTCGGTACATTTGGTAGTAACATCACCCCCATATTGGCAACTTAAGGATTATGGGGCTGACAATCAGATAGGTTTTAATGATAGTTATGAAAACTATATAAATAATCTGAATTTGGTATGGAAGGAGTGTTACAGAGTATTATACGATGGTTGTCGTTTGTGTATAAATATTGGAGATCAGTTTGCAAGAGCGGTATATTACGGTCGTTATAAGGTCATACCGATAAGAGAGGAGATTATAAAGTTCTGCGAAAGTATCGGTTTCGATTATATGGGAGCAATTATTTGGAAGAAGGTAACTACTTCTAATACAACAGGTGGTGGAGTTCAAATGGGCTCATATCCGTATCCACGCAATGGTATTTTGAAGCTTGATTATGAATTTATTCTTATTTTTAAAAAACTTGGAGACGCCCCGAAACCGACAAAAGAACAGAAA
>CAJPNS010000120.1 GCA_905372135.1 Porphyromonadaceae bacterium
TTGCCGATGAGACATTGTGTAGCTTTACACTTTCGGTCAGGCGTTTTATGAGGTTAAATTCGCCAAGTTCGGATATTTGCATCTTATATCTTGTCCTTTTATTTTTTGTTTTTGATGTTGCCGTTTGCTCTTTTATCGATGAATTTCACCGGTTTACGAGTGATGTCGGGTAATATTATTTTTCGTAGAATGCCCGTATCGCATATCTCTATGGCGGGGGCTACGCGTATTTTTGCCCTGAAGCTGTCTTTGAGTTCCTTTATTATAGGAGAATAGTCTGTATGAGCGGACGTAGTGTTACAGTTGAGTCCTATCTTTATTTTTATGTCGTCGTTGCCTATCTCGTTGGTAGATACTTCTATAAGGTAGTTTTCGACGTATGGCGAATTGTCGAGTACATCGTATATTGCAGGCGGATATAGTGTTGTGCCCTTGTATTTGAGGAGATGATTGGCTCTGCCCACCACGGGCGATACCCGCATCGAGTTTCTGCCACAGCGGCAGCCTTCGGTGTGGAAACATACCAAATCGCCCGTTTTGAACCGCAGTAGCGGCATTCCCTCCACGCCGAGCGTGGTAACGACGAGTTCGCCTACTTGACCATCATCTACCACGTTGCCCTCATCGTCGACTACCTCACATATAATCAGTTCGGGGTGATGATGCCCGCCGCAGCCGTATTGGCATTCGGCAAAGGTAGTAGCCATCTCGGTCGAGGCGTATGTGGAGTAAAGCTCTATATCCCATTTCTCTTTTATCCTGTGTCCCAGTAGGTTGAGTGAGAAGTCCTGTTCGCGAAGATTTTCACCGATACAGACTACTTTTTTTATACTCGAATTGCGGTAGTCGATGCCGTGTTCTTCGGCATAGTCGATTATTTTGAGTATAAACGACGGCACGCACATAATGGTATTGGGGCGTACGCGGTTGATGGTGTCCCATTGTAGTTCGGGTATACCGTTGCCGACACGTACTATACCTGCCCCCAACTCCCTGAGACCCAAGAAATAAGCCAACCCCGCCATAAAACGTTTGTCGAGAGTGGTCATAATCTGCACAATATCATCGGGTTGTACGCCGGCACAGGCAAACGAAATCTTTTCGTTGTATGCCAGGCGGTCTAAGTCGCGGTCGGTCATAGCGAACGTAACGGGGTCGCCAAGTGTACCCGAAGTGGTGATGTAGTCGATTATCTGCGACTTGGGCACACACATAAACTGTTTGTTGTATTGCTGTAAATCCACTTTCGTAGTGAAAGGAATTTGTCGGAGGTCTTCCAGTGTATTTATGCGGTGAATATCAATGCTATGCGAGTCGAACATACGGCGATAGAAGGGCGACTTTCGGCTGAGGTAATCGAGAGCCTCTTTCAATTTTGTTTCTTGTAAAAGTTTTATCTCCCTTTGCGATTGATACTCTATGTTTTGAGACATTTTTTTGAAGTAAAAAAACGATAATTATGTTCTTCTCTGTTTAAAATGAAAAAAGGGCAAGCTTACTACATCGCACCGCTACAACCTTCTACCCTTGCTGCGGTCAAACCCTGGGGGATTCAAAGGGAGCTGGTCGTATAGGACTTACCCGAGTGCAAAAGTAATACTTTTTTTCGAAATACGAATAGAAAAGATGTATCGCCTCATAGATAACAACTCAAAACAACTGATAATCAATAATGAGAAACAAAAAACATTCGAACAAAACAAATAGCATAGTGCCTTGATATACTGCCAATTATAGAGGCAAATAGTAGAATATAAAAACAAAGAATATGAATATCAGATAAAAAAGTTTTGATTTTGTAGGTCGTAATCAAAATATTTGTATTACCTTTGCGGAAAATTATTTCTATACACGTAGATAATTCATTAAATCATATAATTTTAATTCAATTTATTTAAAAACTAAAAGATTCATTTTTATGAAAAAAGTATTTGTTTTTATGATGGCTACAGTAGTAGCATTGGGATTGGCTTCGTGCAGCAAGATGGAAGACCCTGCAAAGCCTATAGAGATTAGCGACAGCGACGAACGCTCGGCTGTGATAGAGGGTACTCTGCTATGTGTTACCGACTTGAAAGCATCGCCTAATAAGTACGAAGCTGCAGAAGGTGTTGAAATCGTGGCTGTTATACCTTATGCACAGATATTGGCTCCGGATACAACAGTTGCAGGTAATTGGATAAAAAAGATTGCTACCGACGCAGCAGGACATTTTACATTGAATGTTCCCGCAAATCCCGCAGGAGTAACCGTTAAATTTAGAGTAAGCGAAAAAAGAGGTAAACAAAAAGATGCCAGTGGCGACGACCATAATGGAAAGTGGACATTTGAGATAGATGACCAAAAGGTTGTTTCCGGACAGAGACTTATTCTGCCTATTGTAAACGATAAAACTAAAGGCAAGTTTACGGAAATAAAAGAAAAAGGCGATGAAGCATAACATTTTGTAGAAACTAAAAAAATAAGATAAAGATATGAAAAGAGTAATTTTTTCGATTGCCATAATGATTGGCATCGCTGTAGCTGCTACAGCACAAGACAAAACAGTATCTAACTCTACTGTAACAAACAAATTCGGACACGCAATATTGCCTGCAGCAGGCGACTTTGCTTTGGGTATCGACGCTGTGCCGTTTCTGAAATACCTCGGAAATATGCACAACCAATCTGCCAACATTGCCGCTCCTACGTTCGACGGCTACACAGGTAGAATATACGGTAAATATTTCCTTAACGAAAAGACTGCCGTACGTGCCAAATTGTTTTTCGACTTTGGCGACAATCGCCAAGCACACACAGTTATCGAAGACGGTGCAGTGCTAAACCCCGATAAGACAGTAGTAGACTATAAGACAGTTACTAAAAACGAATTCAAACTTACTGTGGGCTACGAAATGCGTCGTGGCTACCGCCGCTTGCAAGGTTTCTACGGAGTAGAAGCAGGTATCGGTATCAACAAATCGGATGTGTTGTATAAGTACGGTAACGTTATGACAGTAGCCAACGCTACTCCTTCTACTTGGGATTTCGATGCTAACGCAGCGGGCAACCCAGTTCAGCGTACTTTGGAAAAACGCGGTGGCTTCGGCTATGAAGCCGGTGTAGGCGGTTTCGTAGGAGTAGAATACTTCTTCGCTCCCAAGATGTCGATAGGCGGTGAGCTCGGCGTATCTATAAGCGGAGCAAACAACCCTATCGGTAAACAAAAATATCAGTTAGTAGAAGGTGGTGCTGTAAAGGAACACGAAAATAGAGTAGATCAAGCAGGCAATGCTAACTTCCACTTCAAGACAAATGTAGGTGGTAGCTTATTCCTGATGTTCCACTTCTAAGAATTTGTAAACGAATAAATAAAAGACTGCCCTCTGTCGAAAGAAAGTAGGGCGGTTTTTTTGTTTGTATCTCTGAATACTCCTAAAAGCAAAAACGATGAAACAACTCTTCAACAAACACAACACATTTCTCTTTGCCTTGGTTTTTATGGTCGTTTTGGCAAGGATTGTACCATATCGCAAGGAGTACAACGATATATTCGACCTAAGTACATTTATAGATTGGGGCATCTGTACCATCTTCTTGCTCTATGGGCTGAAGTTGAATATAAAACAAGTCGTGGGCGACATCAAAAACTGGCGACTACATCTTCTGGTACAGCTCGGCACGTTTGTGTTGTTTCCTCTGCTTGTTTTGCCTTTTTATCTCGTAGTAAAAGGTACGGATTACGAACCGATATGGCTTTCGGTGTTTTTTCTGGCGAGTCTGCCCTCTACGATATCGTCGTCGGTGGTGCTGGTATCCATTGCCAAGGGCAATGTTACCGCTGCTATATTTAATGCTTCTGTTTCGGGGCTTATCGGTATCGTTGCCACGCCGTTGCTGATGGGGCTTTTCATAGACGGTACGCAGACGGGCGTAGGGCAAGACGAGGTAGTGCGGCAACTGCTGCTCAAAGTGCTACTGCCGCTTATACTCGGGCTGCTGCTAAATCCATTGTTGAAAAGAATAGTAGACAAATACATACGTCTGATAGGGCATTTCGACCAACTTATAATATTGCTTATCGTCTACGAGAGCTTCTCAGAGGCTTTTGTCCGCCAAATATTCTCGTCGGTATCGCCGATGGTTTTCGCTGTTGTTACCGTTGTGGCGGTATGCCTGTTTTTCGTTGTCTACACCATACTCCTGCGTATTACCAAGCTACTGCGTTTTTCACGCGAAGATACCATCGCTACAACGTTCTGCGGGTCTAAGAAGTCGTTGGTACACGGCAGCCTGTTCGTATTGGTACTCGGTATCGCAGATACACAGAGAGTTATTTTCTTGCTCCCGATAATGATATACCACAGCTTCCAGCTCTTCTATGTGAGCTGGCTTGCAAACA
>CAJPNS010000121.1 GCA_905372135.1 Porphyromonadaceae bacterium
ATACTGGAGGCGGTGGAGGCGGTGGAGGCGGTGCCGGTGCCAACTTAGGTTTGGTAACATCGAAAAATACCGTACCTTTTACACCGACTACAAACGGTACAACCTTTTTTGCCTTACCGTCTTCGAATGCACGATTGGTAGTAAGTAAGTTCTGTTGAGCGAAGAGTACTGCCTGCGAACTTTCGTCGAACTCTATGGGTTCCGAAGGGTATTCGCCTCCAGTATTTGCATTGTCGTTGATATTCATCAAACCGTAATCAACAAATAGAGCTGCTCTCATACGCGGAGTTTCTCTTTCGAAAGGTTGATATTGTCGTTTGTTTTTACCCTTGCCTACAGTCTTAGGTTTTACAGTCTTGGTGCTCTTGCTTTCTATGCCAAAAGCCTTGTCGAGCCATTGGTTTACTTCGAGCCCTACCTCCAACGATGCCATAAGATTGATATTGCCAAACTTCGATGGATGGGTTTCGCTTTTTACTTTTTGCAGACCGTAGAAGTGGTTTGTCATATTTACGAACGTATCTATATACTCTTCGTGGAAGCCTTCGGTAGTGAATTTGCCGTTTGTGACATTGTATCCCAATACCGGAAGTCCCACCTTGACACCTGCCAAGAAGTAATAGTCGTAGTTAGCTTTTATCCTCATACCAGCCATCAATGGCACGTTGAGTATTCCTACGTTTTGCCCGTCGGTATGTCTGATAGCTTTATATCTAAATCTGATGTCTTTATTTGCTGCACCACCCGGTTTTATGGGGTCTTTGTATTGTATAAGCTTCTCTGCCGAAAGTCCTTTGACATTATTAGACGAATTGATAAATTCAAATTCGAGACCTGTCTTGAACAAGAAGTCTTCGATACGCAGTTGATAGCCGACACCGATACCGGCACCGATACCGCCGATAACACTTGTTTGATCGATATCGTGTATCAACCGAGAATATCCCGTATACAACCATCCGCCAAGGTAATGCCTCGTCTTGGTCGGCTGGGTCAAAATCTCTTCGTCAGCAGCCTTATTCTGTGCCCGTAGACCGAGCACAGATAAGGTAGCTATACCTAACAATAACAACGTTTTCCTTGTCAATTGATTCAACTTTTCCATTATCCTAAAATATTTACGTTTCTCCTTTTAAACATGATATCATTGTCCGACAACAATCTTGAATACTTTCGTCAGACCGTTGTCAAAGCGTATAT
Organism: Porphyromonadaceae bacterium; assembly: GCA_905372135.1. Taxonomy (GTDB): domain Bacteria; phylum Bacteroidota; class Bacteroidia; order Bacteroidales; family Paludibacteraceae; genus F0058. Next base: position 1,201 of record CAJPNS010000121.1, read on the forward strand.
TGATAATATACACTCCCGAAGCTGCCGGCATAATGTATTCCGACGACTGAGGTGTTATCGTCTGCGAAGATACTAATATACCTGTAGTGTTATATATGTTCACTTGTGCTTTTCCCGACAAGTTGTGTACTCTTATGGGAGTTGCACCCGATACGAATGTAGGAGTGGTGCTGCCCGAATATGCTTGTGCCTTTACGGGACAAGTGAATATCGGATAGTCTTCGCCTTTTCGGGTAAGCTGTACCTGATAGTCGGCTCCTACTTCGAGTCCGCCTGGGATATAGAGATAAGACTTAGTCTCGCCCTGTATCTCTTGGCCGTTTTTGAACCATTTAAATTCGGAAAATTCATATCCCGGGTCGCTGCCATTGTTGTATTTCTGATTGAGTACGGCTATTACGTCGTTCCAGTTTTGCTCTATGATATTCGATTTGTATTTCACTTCGAAAGGAATATTTATATCGCTTCCCGGACATTTGTATACCGTATCTTCGAATAGTATTTTCACCTGATAATTATCGGGGCGTATCTTGGCAGGTATCGGTATCATTATCGCTTGTTGCGGGTCGTTGATATCGAACGTACCGTTGCTTACTCCGAACGGATTACCATCGCCTTCAAACTTAAGAGTATACCTATTGGGAGCAGTACCACCTGAGTTGGTATATCTTATGGCAAACTGCGGGTCGTCGGCACATATAGGAGCTTGGAACGGTACCAATGATATATCGATAACCGGATTTACTGTAAGATTCAACGTCACGGTGCTATCGCAACCCACAGAGGTAGAATATGTCTTAGAGTAAGTACCGGAAGCACTCTTAACCTCTCCCTCGAATATTACGGTCTGTCCTTGGCAGATAGTGCTATCTATGATGGTTTGTATCGTCGATTCTACTTTGAAATCGAGATTAAATATGCTATCGCAGCCGTTAGACATATGTACTATATCTTGATATTGTCCGTCGACTGTCAAGGCTCGTCCTCGCCACATATATGGCAGACGCTGGTCGCAGGTGATTACACGGTCGTTTTTAATGATATTACCTATACGCGGTATATCTATGGTGAAGGTCAAAGTATCGTTGCAGGCTCTTGTATACAGAGCTATCTGTGTGATATGATAGCTGTCTGCCTCGTTGGGGAATATCATCAACGGATTCGACTCGGTAGTCCTAAATATTATCGGTCCTGATGGTCCTCCTTTCCGTACAACCCATCGTACACCGTTTGTAGGTTCTGTCTGTCCTGACGTTGGATCACCTATATATATTACACTGCTATCGTTTAACTGTACCTTATTCTGACAGTCTTTTTGTACTACACTATAACTATTGCGAGCTTTTGGTACACGAGGAGCCAGGTGAGTAGTAAGCCCGAAGTAGCAACTCTGCATTGTACCCGCTTCGGTCTTAAGCATTATCTTACATACGTAAGTGCTTGTATCCGAGGTTGAAGAAGGGATAAAGCCTCGTTTGTCGCTAAGACAGGTAATGGTATTCAACGAATCGTGTTCGGTATGAGCAAGAGTACCGTCGGGGTTGTATTTTTTGAACCAACAATACGAGAAACCTGCCGGAGCGTATATGGTATCGACTTTATCTGTCCTACAGCTGAAACCCGAGAACGCCTGAGGCACACAGTTGAGCATAAAGTAAGCGTATCCGTAGTGTGCTCCCTGCGAGCAGTCCCACGTAGAGAGACGTATTTTTATCTCTTGCCCGATATATTGCGATAGATTCAGACCTATCGTACTCCAATCTTTCCATAGTACCTTATTGTAACCAGTGCCTATTGTATGCCAATTTGGAGTGTTGGTACCTGGTACGAACTGTATGTTACCGCAGGTAGGGCTTATAAGATTATTGGCGTGGTCCAATATCTCAAGTCTAAATCGAGGTTGTTCGTCTGGATTATGCTTAGGATCTTGGAGAACAACAGCATATCGCATTATAAGCAGAGCGTGTTCCGGAGATACATTCAATTTATAAACGAGCCCCTCACATTCGGCATTAGAATTTTCATTTCCGAGCTTTACGGTAGCCAGTTCGCCATAAGGTATTGTGAGCAATCCTGGTAGTATGGTATCACTTACTATATTACTAACTGTTCTCGGGTCGTATTCCATAGTTGTTATCACTTTATGTCTGCCGGCACTTTTTATAGCCTCCGGAGTCTGCAGTTGCTGAGCAAAAGCTTGATTTGTCGCAGGAACACTCCAAGTACCGATAGAAGCGGTTGCTATCTGTGGGTTTGTTATATCGCCGTAGTTGATACATCCTTGTCCTGTAAGCACTACCAACTGATGTTTCGTAGCCCATGCACTTGTATCGTTCACAGTAACACCGCATTGTGTATATGAATCCATACATACCTTACGTACGAATATAGAGTAGGAGCCCTTACCCAAGTTATTGATATTATGCGGAGAACGTACATTGTTTACTGTCTGGAATATACCGTCGAGGGTATCGTACGTATTTCTGTACGCTATTTCGTAGGTAGATGTTCCGTCGTCGTCCCACGATACTACTATACCTCCTCCGATAGCTTTAACTTCTCGGAGAATAGGAGTAGCACAAGGAGCAGGCAGGGTATCTTGTTGGCTTACAGTATTGTCGAGTCCTCTTATAAGCAAGAAGTTGTCTATCGCTGCGGGCGGCATATATGTCTTCCTCGGATTGTTTACCCAGTAGAATACGAGTCGCACCGGACGTCCTATACCTTTTACCTGAAAAGCAGCGTGTGTCCAAGCCGGAGTACGGCTTATCTTCTTCGAACCGCCTTTTACCAATACTTTAGAATTGTCGCGTATTACTTGGCTTTCGATATCCGACGAACTTGCCCAGTTCCAGAAACTACTATCGGTAGGGCTATCGAGCCAAGCTACACGCATATAGTCTTGAGCATCGCCTCCGCATATATAGTCGAACTCTATATTGAACCACTCTCCTGCGGGTAAGGTAAAGTCTTTGACTGCCGAAACGATACCCGGCTTACTACCGTCGTACGAGAAACTCGAGCCGTCTTT
>CAJPNS010000122.1 GCA_905372135.1 Porphyromonadaceae bacterium
TGCGGGCACGCCGTACAACACGCAAAGGCATACGCTCCGCTAAAAATGCGTTCGGCACTGGTACCGGCAGTAAACTTCGCCTCGAAGTATGTGATGTGGGTATTGCTGGGAGGTATGCTGCTTATCAAAGTCTTCCCGCAGCTGATGCTGGCAGGTATCGTGCTATTTGCAGTTACGACGATATTCAGCTTCGTTACGCTACCAGTGGAGATAGATGCCTCGCGTAGAGCTCTTATATGGCTACGGAGCGAAGGCATTACAGACAATCAGCAGCAACCGATGGCAGAGTCGGCTCTGAGGGCAGCCGCTTATACTTATGTGGTGGCAGCGCTAAGTTCTCTGGCTACACTCGTATATTATATAATGATATACGCCGGACGGAGAAATTGAGGCGACGACTGAGGTCTAAAACTCGAATGGGCGACCTTCTCGCATATCGACGAAAAACTTATCCCAAAGACTGTCCGAAGAAGCGACACGGAAGGGGTAAGTTTCGTCGTAATATATGGGATGCTCATCGTAGACAACGAGAGAAGTATAGTGTAGCGGGAGGTCTGCGGGACGGCGGAAAGTACCAGCAAGACGAACTCCCGTATGGAGATCGAACCAATTGCGGGGATATGGGTAGCCTACGGAAATCTTCAGCTCGAGCGAACGAAAAAGCATAATACTGCTATCGACGACGGGCACGACCGAAGAGCTATTGAGTGCGATGATACAGTAAGCATCGAGGCGATTGCAACGCTCCACAGGGCTAAGGCGGAGGTCGACGACGGGCACGGCACAGAGTTTACCGAGAGCCGTAAGGACGGTAGCAAACTCGAAAGCACGTTCTAAGCCATAAAGAAAAACGACGCTACCGACACCTACTCCCATACGACGCAGATAATAAGCCGTAACGTCGCTATGGTGCTGAAGGTCGGCATTGGAGATATCGAGGACTCTGCCGCTCGGAGAGTGCCAACGGACGGCAAGTGCATCGTGCGAATCGGCACGGCGGCGGTCGATGACGTCGTAAGAGAAGTTCATTTTACCGAAAGATACATCGCTTTTTACGAAAGCAAAGTTACATCTTTTATGCGTAACATTGAAACAAAAAAAACAGACATACATTATACTACAAGCAATAAGGATACATGTATGAGAATAAATGACTAAATTTGCATCCGTTTTGCAATAAGACAAATATTAAATACAAATCACAAAAACAACATCGTTTATCGCTATGAATAGAAAAAGATTGATTATGGTCGTGTGTATATGCACGACGTGTTTATTGATGTCGGCTCAGAAGAGCTACCAGAGAGTAGTATCGTTGGTGCCGTCGATTACGCAGAACATATATTACCTTAAAGCGGAGTCGCGCTTGGTGGGATGCACAAGCTACTGCACCCCTGCTCTAGCCGACAAGAAAGAGGTCGTCGCCACTGCCATCGAGGCTAACGTGGAGAAGATAGTACTACTGAAGCCCGACGTTGTAATCGTCTCCACACTTACTTCACCGAAAGACATCGCTACGATGCGTAAGTTTGGAATCGAAGTAGTGGAGTTCGCTTCCGCAAAGTCGTTCGAGGAGATTTGCTCGCAATACATTGTACTCGGAAAAATGCTAGAGAAGCAGACCGAAGCCGAGAAGACAATCGACGAGTGCAAGGCGAAGATAAAGAAGCTCTCGAAGACTCTAAGGTGGAACGTAGTGCCGAAGATATTTTTCCAGATAGGAGCCGACCCGATATTCGCCGTACTCGACAATACGTTCATGGGCGAATATATATCGATGCTTGGCGGAAAAAATATAGCATCGAAGCTCGAACACGGTATCGTGAGCAGAGAGTTTGTAATATCGCAAGCGCCAGACTTCATCTTCATCACATCGATGGGCATATCGAGCGAAGAGGAGGCGAAGACGTGGAAACGATATACGACATTGCCGGCGGTGAAAAACAACCGTATTTTCATCGTAGATGCAAACAAAGCCTGCCAACCGACGCCGATAACGTTCATAGAGACGTTGGAGGAGATGACAAAGATGTGTAAACAGAGACGATAGACTATGAGCAGAGGAGTTCGTTGGACGCTATACGTGGCAGCGATGTCGATATTGCTTGTGGCGACGATGATAGTATCGCTTGCTACGGGCGAGGTATCGATGTCGATAAGCGATATTGTAAGAGCGTCGACCGACGAAGGCAGCGTAGCCTACGGCATACTTCACTACATAAGGATACCGCGCACACTACTTGGGCTTGCCGTCGGAGGCAGCTTGAGCCTTACGGGAGCCATATTGCAGGGCATATATCGCAACCCGCTTGTGGAGCCCTACACGCTTGGCATATCGGGCGGGGCGTCGCTCGGGGTTACATTTGCCATAGTATCGGGGCTGCAGATGTTGCACGTGATGCTGTTGCCATTGGCGGGGTTCTTGGGAGCGTTGACGACGATGATAGCGGTCTATACCTTGAGCATACGAAGAGGGGCATTGGACATAAACAGAATGCTTCTGACGGGAGTGATGATAAGTTTCGTAGCGTCGTCGTCGATGATGTTTCTGATGTCGATAGCGGCAGTAGAGGAGATACACGGCATAGTGTTCTGGACTATGGGTTCGCTCGGAGAGTCGAATATGGTGTTGATAGCGACGATGATGGTAGCGGCAGTGATATGCCTTGCGATATCGTACGTCTTCGTTACTCCTCTGAACGCTCTACGACTCGGTCAGAGTAAGGCTCGGCACTTGGGCATCGATACCGACGCGGTGATAAGGATAATGTTTGTCGTTACCTCGCTTCTGACCGGAATGTGTATCGCTGTAGCCGGTATCATAGGCTTCGTCGGACTCGTGGTGCCACACATAATGCGACGCTTGGTAGGCTCCGATTATAGGATACTACTTATAGCATCGTTCGTATGCGGAGGTATTTTCTTGATAATATGCGACGTTTTGGCTCGTATCGTGGTATCGCCAAACGAACTACCGATAGGAGTAATCACGGGGCTTGTGGGAGGTGTAGCGTTTATAGTCATACTAAGCAGAAGCAAGAAGAAGAAAACTATTATTTAGACGAATATGAAAGATACGATTCTCGCAATAGACGGCATAGAGTGTGGATACAAAGGCGGATTCCACATCTACGACCTACGGCTCGATGTTCGTAGAGGCGATATGGTGGGAATAATCGGGCGTAACGGCTCTGGTAAGACCACACTGATGAAAGCCATCGCAGGCGACCTCGCCGTAATGCGTGGGCAGATACTACTCGAAGGCGTCGACCTATCGGAAATATCGCTACGCGACAAGGCTCGTAAGATTGCCGTAGTATCGCAGTTCGTAGAGATAGCCGATATCTCGGTAGAAGACTACGTACTGATGGGGCGTGTGCCTTACAGAGACAGATTCCAGTTTGCCGACCGAAGCGACGATATGGCAATAGCCCGCCACTATATGGAGATGACCGGTATCTATCACCTCAGAGATAGTATGATGGCTTGCCTCAGCGGAGGCGAGCAACAGATGGCAAGTATTGCCTCTGCTCTGTCGCAGGAGCCTACCCTACTCCTCCTCGACGAACCTACTTCGCATCTCGACATCGCTCACCAAGTGCGGTTGATGAATCTCATAAAGAGACTCAATACGGAGCTCAATCTATCGGTAGTAATGATAATACACGACCTCAATATGGCTGCGGAATATTTCAATAGGCTCGTGCTTATGAACGACGGACGTATCATAGTAGAGGGAACTGCCGAAAGTGTGCTTACGCCCGACAATATCGAGACTGCTTACGGAGTGCGTATAGTAACGGGACGTAATCCGTTGACAGATAAAATAGCAGTATTTCCATACTCAGATAGTATCGATATTACTTAGGAAACATACTTTTTCATATTTTAAAAACATACAAATTGTTTTTTCTGAAAGATACCTTACCTGTTTGAAGGTCGGGTATCTTTTTTTCGTGTAATATGTATATGGAAGCAATATCGATATAGATATTTATAAAAACGACGTATATATTTATTAAAACGACGTTGATTTTATCAATTGCGACGTGTAGCAAACAAAGTGCGACGTGTAGCGAATGAAATGTAACATACCTAGAAGCAAAAGTAACGTGTAGCAATCAATTTGTAACGTGTAGCGACTAATTTGTAACGTGTAGCAA
>CAJPNS010000123.1 GCA_905372135.1 Porphyromonadaceae bacterium
GACGTTCAGCGAACGAGCACACATAGCGGGTCGGCTTGGTGCGTCGAGCCTTGACTGTGCCGTTTAAGCGAGAGCAGAGCCGAACTTGTTCGAGCTATGCCGAGCGTAGGCACTGCCGTTAGGACTTTCTTTTGCTTACTTTTTTGTGTTAAGACAAAAAAGTAAGTGGGTTTGGGCAAAGCCCAAGGCAAAACATTCAATAACGCACAATGTAGGGGCGAACCCCTGCCACCCAACACCTCGCTTAAACAATTCAACGATTACACACTTCAACAATTACCCGATTAAATAACCTCCAATTCTCTTCGCTGCCTACATTTTTTCATTCAATAAAAGGGGAGGCTCTATGTCAAATACAAAAAGAGGCTACCCGAGAAGGTTGCCTCTTTAGTGTGTTTTGTCTGTAGTATTATAGATACACAATGCTTATTGTGGAGATTAGGGGAATCGAACCCCTGACCTTTTGACTGCCAGTCAAACGCTCTAGCCAACTGAGCTAAACCCCCGCAAAAACTTCTGCAAAGGTAATGCTTTTTTTGAAACCACAAGATGACGAAAGTAATTTTTTTGCTAAGACAGATAAAAATCGTTACCTTTGAACACGAATTTGTTATATTTATCTCTGAATTAAAGCACTTATTACCACATATATAGATGCTGACGGCTAACATTATACTACCTTTCCCGCTCAACGATACCTACACTTATTACGTGCCGCAGGCAATGGAGGAGCATATCTGTGTGGGACAGCGTGTTATAGTCAGTTTTGGGGCAAAACGTTTTTTTACGGGGATAGTCTATTCGCTCGGAGAGGCAAGCGACGTAGCCGATTTGAAGCCTATCGCAGAAATCATTGACAACAAGCCTATTGTGTCTCAAAATCAGTTGCTCTATTGGCGGCGACTTGCCGACTATTATATCTGTTCGTTGGGCGATATTATGCGGCTGGCGTTGCCTTCGGCATTGCGTTTGCAGAGCGATACGACGGTGATTATTAACGAAGAAATTACCCCCGACAATCTATCGGACAAAGAGTCGTTTGTGTATTCAATACTGCAGAACGAGAATGGTCTTAAAATCAACAATTTGGCTAAACAGTGCGACTTCCGCCCCTTGCCTGTATTGCGAACTCTTTTCGAGCGAAACATTGTGCATTTCGACGAAACGATTACCGAACGGTACAGGGAAAAGACGATAGACATTGTTGCTCCTAATTTCGATATATATGATACGGAGCTGATAGATAAAACCATAGAAACCATTAGGCGTGCAAAAAAACAGATAGAATTACTCGATAGAATCATAGCTCTGAGTTTGGAATACAGTAACGGTATCCCCAAAAATAAGCTGAAAGCCGATGACAGCTATTCGGAATCGGCATTTAAATCGCTTGTAGACAAGCAATTGATTACGATAGAGCATCGTGTAGTATCGAGAGTACTATTCGACAAAAGCAGCGAACAGCCAAACACGCTGACAATTAAGCAACAACAGACGGTAGAAGCCTTAGAGAAGGTTTTTGCCGAGCGTCGGACGGCTCTCTTGTTTGGAGTTACCTCGTCGGGGAAGACCGAAATTTATATCGACCTCATATTGAAAGAATTGAAGAAAGATAAAAGCGTGCTCTACCTTGTACCCGAGATTGGGCTGACAACTCAACTTGTAGCAAGACTCAAAGGTATCATCGGCGACAAACTATTGGTCTACCATTCGCGAATGAACGATTCGGAGCGGGTCGAGGTGTGGAACGAAGTGAGTGCTACCGATTGCCGCATAGTGATAGGAGCAAGGTCTGCCCTGTTCTTGCCGTTCAGACACTTGGGGCTGATAGTGGTCGACGAAGAGCACGATACTTCGTATCGCCAGACCGATACTATGCCGCATTATACGGCAAAATCGGCAACTGCGTTTCTGGCACAGATATTCGACGCCAAAATACTTCTGGGCTCAGCTACACCGAGTATAGAGACGTACGCTATGGCATCGGTTGGCAGGATAGGGCTTGTCAGACTCGACGAGCGCTACGGAGAGATACGTATGCCCGACATAGAACTGATAGACCTCAGAGAGATGTATCATAAAAAACGTATGCGGGGACACTTCTCGCTCGAACTGATAGACGCCATTAACGCCACGTTATCGGAAGGGCAACAGGTGATACTGTTTCAGAACCGACGCGGCTACTCGTTGACGCTCGAGTGCAGAGATTGTGGATTTGTGGCTAAATGTAACCGTTGCGATGTATCGCTGACCTACCATAAGCATATCGGTGCGTTAAAGTGCCATTATTGCGGCTTCTTGGTCTACGACAGTGCGAAAGTCTGTCGTCGGTGCGGCTCACACGCCGTTCACTACTCAGGTTTCGGCACGGAACAGGTGGAGACCGAAGCCCAAGAGCTCTTCCCCGAAGCAAGGGTGGGCAGACTCGATTTCGATACTACACGTCGCCGTCGCTCTTTCGAGGATATTATAATGCGTTTCGAGACACAGAACCTCGACATAATGGTCGGCACGCAGATGATTGCCAAGGGGTTGGACTTCTCTAACGTTGGGCTTGTTGCGGTGCTCAATGCCGACAACTTGCTTAATTTTACCGATTTCCGCGTAGAAGAGAATGCTTTTCAGATGCTGGTGCAGATAAGCGGCAGAGCAGGTCGCCGTCAGGCGGGACGAGTGATGATACAGACTTATTCGCCCGATAGCGAATTGATGAAGTGTGTAGCTGCGAACGACTTCGAGCGTTTTTTCAATGTACAGATGCAGGAGCGGCATATCTTCCGTTACCCTCCGTATTGCCGTATGACTACTCTTACGCTCAAACACCGCGACAACAATCTCCTGACAAGAGCTTCCGACTATTTAGCCGATAGCCTGCGAAACAACGAAATATTCGAAGTTCTCGGAGCGGAGTCTCCGCCTATATCTAAGATAAACAATACGTTTATTCGTAATATTATTATTAAAACAGATGCGAAATACCCATTAGTCAAGGTTAATCCCGTTATAGTAAAGCATATAGAAGCCTTCAAACGTAATACGGAGTACAAACAGGTCGGTGTACTCGTAGATGTGGAGTAACTGTAATTTATTTATAATCAAATATATGAAAAATAAAGAAAAAATCGAAGTACAGTATTATGGTTCGGTGTGTGGCGAGTTGATACTCGGAGCTTTCGGCGAGGCAATATGCCTATGCGACTGGGTCGACAAAAAGCATCGTACATATATCGACAACCGTTTGCAGAGCCGTCTTGCAGCCACATATTGCGAGAAGCAAACACCTATTCTTGCCGAAGCGGCAGCTCAACTCGACGACTATTTCGCACGACGGCTAAGGCGGTTCGACTTACCTCTGATGCCGATAGGTACGGAGTTTCAGCGTCGTGTATGGGACGAACTTCGCCGTATACCCTATGGACAGACCATATCGTACAAAGAACTTGCCCTACGGATAGGCAATCTCAAGGCAGTGCGTGCCGTTGCTTCGGCAAACAGAGCCAATCCTATATCGATAATAATCCCCTGTCACAGGGTGATAGGCAGCAACGGCAGACTGGTGGGATACAGCGGCGGGCTCGACAAAAAAGAGACTCTTCTCCAACTCGAAGTCGAAACACATACCGAACTTCCATAAATATGGAATAGAATGGCAAAAAATCACTACCTTTGCACTGCATAGTAGAACGGTTTGTCGCTCCGAGTACCCTCGGAGAGGAAAGTCCGGGCAACGCAGAGCAGCATACTTCCTAACGGGAAGTCGGTCGTGAGGTCGAACGAGCGTAACAGAAAACAACCGCCTCGCCCCCTCGAAGGGGTGCGGTAAGGGTGAAAAGGTGGGGTAAGAGCCTACCGACAGTTTGGCGACAAGCTGTGCCGTACGCATTATGTGTTGAAAGTTCAAGTATACCGATGTTTGAGGGTTGCTCGCCCGAGTCGGAGGGTAGAACGATAGAGGCTGGCAGCAATGCTATGCCGTAGATAAATGACAAACATTCCAAAAGGAATACAGAATCCGGCTTACAGTTCTACTATTTTTTATTTTACCCTCATAAAGTAAATTTGCTTTTAGAGAGTCTCCCCCCCCCTCCCGTAAGT
>CAJPNS010000124.1 GCA_905372135.1 Porphyromonadaceae bacterium
CGACCCGAATACCGCAGTAGACGAAGTAGCCGACGACATGTCGCTCTACGGCTATGTCGACGGACGCCATACTTTGGTAGTAAACAACCACACAGCAGAGGCAGGTATGCTGACACTGCTCGACGTATCGGGTAAGGCAGTTTACACCTCACCGTTTGGAGTTGGCTTCAGCCGCCACGATTTGTCGCACTTGCCGGCAGGCGTCTACATAGCACGCCTCGAAGCATCGACGCGTCGTGCGACGGTGAAAGCCATAACGATGAAATAGCGAGAAAAAGAGTAATAATTTTTCATGTGAGTAGTCCGTCATGCTGCGAAGCAAAGGCGGACTACAGTTTTTTCGGGGGGGGATATTGTAGCGGTAGTATCACTAAAAAAGATACAGAGCAACCCTAAGATTGCTCTGTATCTTTTTTTATAGTCCTCCGTTATTTAATCTTAGTTTACTCGCTTGACACTCTTGACAGCTTTTATTTTCAATAACTTCTCGGTAAGAAGCTCTATTTCGTCGTTGCTGTGAGCGAAAAGTGTGATATTGCCGTAGAATGCTCCGTCGATGGTGCTGAAATTGATGTTTTTGATATTTATCTGCACTTTTTCGGATATTACGTTCACTATCTGCCGCAGCAGCCCTTGTCGGTCGATACCCTCTATCGATAGGTTGATGAGGTACGAATTGTCCATATCTTTCTGCCAATCGACGAGTATTATTCGGTTGCCGTGAGTGGCTTTGATACGCTGAGCCTCGTCGCAGTCGAGTTTATGGACTACGACGTGGTGGTTGTCTTCGAGGAAACCGACTATCTCATCGCCCTTTATGGGTTTGCAGCAGGGAGCGAGCCTTACGAGGTCGAACGCCATATCGTCTTTGGTGATATAATAGACCTCTTTGGGATTGATGTTGAGTTTAGGCACCTTTTTACCACCCATTATATTGAAGTTTTTGGTGAAAAAAGAGAATATGCTTGAGGCAGGACTTTGGAAAAGGCTCTTCGATACTTGTGTCAGGTCGACCTTTTGGCGCGCGACGTCGACGAAAAAGTCGTTGCGTTTGTCGTAGTTGAAAAATGTTTTTACCTTATCGATATTATCGTCTACGAGTTTCTGCCCGAAAAACACGAGCAGACGGTTTACCTTCTCGGCACCCTCCTTTTGCAGCTCGGTAACTTCGGGACGTAGAAATGAGCGTATCTTCGATATTGCGTTTTGTGTCTTGGCAAAGTCGAGCCATGCCGCCTCGGGCTGTTGTGTCTTGGAGGTGAGTATCTCTACTTGGTTGCCACTTTTGAGTCGTTGAGATATTGGTACAAGGCGACTATCGATTTTACCGCCTATGCAGTGGTTGCCGATATCGGTATGTAGGGCGTAGGCAAAGTCGAGAACGGTAGCATCTTGCGGTAGTCTCTTGATATCGCCTTTCGGCGTGAATACTACTATCTCTTTGGTATCGAGATTCATCTTGAACTTATCGACAAACTCTACCGTATCGATATTTTCGGTAGCCAGCAGTTCGCGTACGGAGTGGAACCATTCGTCGAACTCCGAATTGTCTTCGATACCGTTTTTGTATTTCCAATGAGCAGCCAGACCGCGTTCGGCTATCTCGTTCATTCGTTCGGTACGTATCTGCACCTCTACCCACGAGCCGATTTCGCCCTTGTCGCCACGCCGCATAACGGTAACGTGCAACGCCTGATAACCGTTTGCTTTGGGTGTCGATAGCCAGTTGCGGGTACGCGACGGATGCTCGGGATATAGCGAGGTAACGATACCGAATACCGTCCAGCAAAGCTCCTCTTCGCTCTTGTCTGCCTGTGGTTCGACTATGATACGCACAGCCAAGAGGTCGTATATCTCGTCGAAATTCACCTCTTTTTTCTCTTGCTTGCGGTATATCGAGTATGGCGATTTGATGCGTGTGATGATGTTGTATTTTATTCCTCGTTGGTCGAGTTTCTCGCGTATCGGCACCAGAAAACTCTCTATCTTCTCTTCGAGCTTGGGCGTAATCTTGGTGATTTTCTCTTCGAGTTCGCGGTATAGCTTAGGCTGCTGATATTTAAGGCAGAGGTTTTCGAGTTCGGTTTTTATCTTGAAAAAACCGAGACGTTCGGCGAGTGGCACGTAGATAAATATCGTTTCGCCCGTTATTTTCTGTTGTTTCAGGGGCGGCATAGAGTCGAGAGTACGCATATTGTGTAGGCGGTCGGCAAGCTTTATCATTATCACCCGCACATCGGAGGGAATGGTAAGGATAAGCTTTTGGAAGTTTTCTGCCTGCTTCGAAACCGATTCGTGGAAGATGTCGCCCGAGATTTTCGTAAGCCCGTCGACAATGTTTGCTATTGTCTCGCCGAACATATTGGCAATGTCTTCGACCGTGAAGTCGGTATCTTCGACCACATCGTGCATTAGGGCGGCACATATCGAGGTCGACCCGAGCCCCATCTCTTCGACGCATATCTTTGCCACAGCCAGAGGGTGCAATATATACGGTTCGCCCGTACGACGTTTGACGCCTTCGTGGGCTTTGGCAGCAAACTCGAATGCTTTTGCCACGATTTCGAATTTATGTTTGTGGTTCGACGCCCCGTAGGCTTTTTGCAAGTCGTCGAACGCCTCGAGCACCATCTTGTCTTCTTCTTCTTTGGTATATACGTGCATATAGATACGGCTTTTTGTAGTTGTATATGCAAAAATAGTAAAAATATTTGTTGCAGGGTAGCTTTGTAGCAGCGGAAAAGTGTTTGGAATATCGTATGTGTGTAGAATATAGGGCGATGCGATATAGCCTTATAGATTCGATATTTGAGGTGAGATAATTTGTCAGTGAGTATATGTATATATATTCATTACTTTCGCCATCTTATAATGTCATAAAAAAACACCTTTTTTCCTGCCAAGTTGTAGACAGACAGTGTACTATTATGGATTGGGAAAATTTTTCAAAAAAAACACGATTTTTTTGTCCGTTATTCGAAAAATAATTACTACCTTTGCGCTCGAATGGTGATTCAAAAATACCTCATTGGCTTGGGGTAGAATTGAAAAGGGAATCCGGTGCAAATCCGGAACTGAGTCCCCAGCTGTAAGTTCCTGTAACTTAGATTTTGCACAGCATAAGTCATTTTTTCCGAATAGGAAAAGAGAAGACAAGCAAAATCGGAACAAGTCAGAAGACCTGCCATCGACAACTCTATTTGCTTTGGGAAATTTTGAGCAAATCGGGGGAAAGTTTTTTTATTATATACAATTTGTATATGTAGGATAAATGCGTTTAGCCCTAAGGTGTACATAGCATTTTGTTTAGTGCGAGTGTATAATGTAGTGTAGGTGTGGTACGCAGTTGTGTAATAGATAAATGCATAAAAATTATATAAAAGATTGATATCTATGATGACACGAGAAGAGTACATTGCGAGTCTTCGCAATATGAAACTGAACGTCTATTTTATGGGCGAGAAAATTGATAATCCGGTAGACCATCCTGTGATACGTCCATCGATGAATTCGGTAGCTCTCACCTACGAGCTTGCACAACAAGAGGAGTACAAAGAGTTGATGACAGCTACCTCGAATCTTACAGGCAAAACCATCAACAGGTTTACGCATCTACATCAGAGTGCCGACGATTTGGTAAAAAAAATCAGAATGCAGCGTCTGATGGGACAAAAGACAGCATCGTGCTTTCAGCGGTGTGTAGGGTTGGATGCCTTCAATGCCATCTACTCCACCACATTCGAGATAGATGCCGCACACGGCACCGAATATCACAAGCGTTTTATCGAGTATATGAAATATGTTCAAGACAAAGACCTTGTGGTAGACGGGGCAATGACCGACCCCAAAGGCGACCGCTCGCTTTCGCCGTCGCAGCAAGAAGATGCCGACCTGTACCTGCGTATTGTCGAAATACGTCCCGACGGTATCGTTGTACGGGGAGCAAAAGCTCACCAAACAGGAGCCGTTAATTCGCACGAACATCTGATAATGCCTACAATAGCTCTCAAAGAAGCAGACAAAGACTATGCCGTATCGTTTGCCGT
>CAJPNS010000125.1 GCA_905372135.1 Porphyromonadaceae bacterium
AATTAATATAATAAGCAGAGCAAGACACTCTCTGCCCGATGAAACACTTATTTCTTATTTGTCTTGTGGGTGCAAAGATAGTTATTTTTTTTCAATAGTAATAAAAACATTCACTTGTTTGCATTTTACCGTGAAATGTCATAATGTTTTTTCTGAAAGAATAATATCCTTACTGTCCTTGCAGGTTGATTACCACATATTCGCTGCGAGAGCCTATGCGGAACTTACCGCCCCAGATGCCGAGTCCGGACGTGATGTAGAAGTGTGTGCCGTTTGCCGTGTGATAGCCGTACGAGTGCTTAAAAACAACTTTCACTACCAGACTTATAGGAAATACCTGTCCGCCGTGAGTATGTCCGCTCAGCAGGAGGTCAATACCGCATTTCTGAGCTTCTTCGAAACCGCTCGGTTGGTGGTCGAGCACTATCATAGGTTTGGTGTGGTCGAGGCGGTCGGTGATATTGGCAAGCGAATTGCGGTATTTCCTCGAAGCGTCGTCGCGTCCGATGATGTAGAATGTATTGTCTATCAGTGTGGCGCTATCGCGGAGCACCTGTATATTTGATTGGCTCAGAAAGTTGAGGTTACGGTCTATCTTTCCGCCGATATACTCGTGATTGCCCAGAGCCATATAGACGCCATAGCGAGCCTTTATCCGACGTAATGTCTTGTAAACTTTGTCCTCGAATAGCGGTTTGGCAAAATTATCGACCACATCGCCCGCAATTAGTACAATATCGGGATTTTCGGCGTTGATGAGTCCTATCCAGCCTTCGAGCTCGTCTTTTTTTATCCCATATCCCAGATGTAGGTCGCTGATAGCCACTATTCGGAGCGGACGAGCGAGGGGTTTGTCGATTTTGATGTCTATTTCTACACGTTTTTTGTTGTAATACACGATATTGCCCATAATTAGCAATATGCCGACGAAGCCTATAAGCACGCCCCAAGCGAGCCACGAGTGAGTGATCAACGGTCGTATGTTTACGAGGTGTGTAAAACTGATTATATCCAATAAAGCAAAGATAATGAACAGATAAAGGAAAATAATTATCCACGATGTACCTATCTGATAAAGCACCGATACAAGCTTTGTGGGCAGGCTATTGCCCAAAAGCAGCGATACGAAAAACGGCAACTGCAATATCACTGCTGCAAGTATTAGCAATATTTGCAGAGGCAGAACGGTCGGCGTCATCATAAAGAGCCGATAGAATACATAGACATTGGCTCCGAAAAAGACTATCAGTATCAGTATGAGTTGAACGGCACGCATAAACACCTGTTTGTCTTTTGTTTATTTAATGACTTTGTCCAAATCCGAGCCGGCTCGGATGATATTTCCCTCCTCGTCGGTCAGGAAGATTGCCGGAGTGTCGAATACACCGTAGTTCTCGAAGTTTTCGCCTTTGATGCCATATTGGTCGCATAGTCTGTCTGCCCACGGCAACCGTTTGGCAAACTCATTGTATTGCTCCAAGTCGGTATCGGAGGCAATGGATATGACACGCAACCCTCTTTGTTGCAGAGAGCTGTATTTATCGATAATCTTATCTACCTCATCGGTACTGCGTCGGCTGCCCGAGTCGAAAAAGATTATCAGGCAGTTGGCGAGTCGTTCCGAATCGAGCCCCACTATCTTGTGGGCTGCCTGTTTTGGGGTATTGGCAAGGTCTTTGTCGACGATGTATTTAAGGTCGGTGTGTCGGCTTACAAACTTCTTGTCGATACGCCTCATATAATCGAATATATGGCGTGTGGTGGCTGCGAAACCATATCGGTATGCGAAAATGGCGAGGTCTTTTGCTACATTCTCGGCTATCTTAGTTTGGTTGCTCATCATAAGCCTCGATATTGTGCCGACGGCATCTGCCGACAGACGTTGCTCGAAGTCGGCTACTGATGTAGCCACGAAGTTGTAGCTGCTCAGCCAACTCACCAGATAGTCTGTATAGATAGGCGAGTAGTAGAGTGTGGCGAAGTCGAGGTGGTCTGTGATATAGGTTATCTCTGTGGATATCAGCTCTCGCGATTTGTCGAGGTAAGCCTTTTGCAGCTGCCGCAAGTGGCGTTCGGTGTCGGCGTATGTCTGTGAGACGGCGACAAGTTCTATTTTGGTGTACTTAGCTATGTTTTTGGGTAAAACGAATTTACCTCCTCGTTGCTCGGCAATACCGAGGTCTACGGTATCGGTTCCTTCGAAGCCTATGATACGGTATTGTGCCGATATGTCGGAGAACGCCGCCGCAACGACTGCTAAAAGTACCGATAAATAAAGCCTGTATTTTTTCATCTGTAAAAGACCGATTGCTCCTTAGCGTCGTTTCGACTTCATTGCTTTACGTAAGCCTTGACTTTGAACCGTTCTCATCATCTTCTGCATACTTTCGAACTGCTTTACAAGGCGGTTGATTTCCTGAATGTCGCGTCCCGAACCTTTGACGATTCGAGCCTTGCGGCTGCCGTTGAGTACCTGTGGATTGGCTCGTTCGTATGGTGTCATCGACTGTATGATAGCTTCGATACCGACAAATGCCTTGTCGTCTATGTCTACGTCTTTGATAGCCTTGCCTACTCCCGGTATCATAGAGGCGAGGTCTTTGAGGTTACCCATCTTTTTTATCTGTTGTATCTGCTTGTAGAAGTCGTCGAAACCGAATTGGTTTTTGGCTATCTTTTTCGACAACTTGCGGGCTTCTTCTTCGTCGTACTGCTCCTGTGCTTTCTCTACGAGCGATACTATATCGCCCATACCGAGTATGCGGTCTGCCATACGTTTGGGGTAGAATACATCGATGGCATCGAGCTTTTCGCCTATCCCTACGAATTTGATGGGCTTGTCTACTACGCTGCGTATCGATATAGCCGCACCGCCGCGGGTGTCGCCGTCGAGTTTGGTGAGCACTACGCCGTCGAAATTCAGGCGGTCGTTGAATGCCTTGGCGGTGTTTACTGCATCTTGCCCTGTCATAGCGTCTACGACGAATAGTATCTCCTGCGGGCTTACCGCTGCTTTGATGTTTGCTATCTCGGTCATCATCTGCTCGTCTACTGCCAAGCGTCCTGCGGTGTCGATTATCACTATATCGTTACCGTTTTTCTTTGCGTGCTTTATGGCATTCTCGGCTATGCCGACGGGGTTGTTGTTGCCCTCTTCGGTGTATACGGGGACATTTATCTGGCTGCCGAGTGTCTTGAGTTGCTCTATTGCGGCAGGGCGATATACGTCGCAGGCAACCAATAGCGGATGTCTGCCACGTTTCGACTTGAGCATATTTGCCAATTTGCCCGAAAACGTCGTCTTACCGCTACCTTGCAGCCCCGACATCAATACTACGGCGGGCGAACCTTTCAGATTCAGCTCCGTGTGCTCGTTGCCCATCAGAGCCGCCAGCTCGTCGTGGACTATCTTTACCATCAGTTCGTTGGGCTTGATAGCTGTAAGTACGTTCATTCCCAAGGCTTTGTTTTTTACCTCGTCGGTGAATGTCTTTGCAGTTTTGTAGTTTACGTCGGCGTCGAGTAGTGCTTTGCGTACGTCTTTGAGGGTTTCGGCTACGTTGATTTCCGTTATCTTGCCCTGTCCTTTTAGTATTTTGAACGACCTTTCGAGTCTTTCGCTTAGATTTTCAAACATATATAATCGCTGTGCTATTTAAAACAAAATGCAAAGATACTAATCAATCACGAATTGGGGATTATAAATTACGATTTATATTTGAATGTTTAAGCGTTTAAGCGTTGAATTGTTTAATTGGGTTTTGGGTGATAGAGGACGAACACAATTATTATAAGGGCGAACACACGGGGCAAGCCCCTACATCGTGCGTTATTGAATGTTTTCTCTTGGGCTTTGCCCAAACCCACATACTTTTCTTATCTTGACATAAGAAAAGTATGCAAAAGAACGTCAAGGCTCGACGCACCAAGCCGACCCGCTGCGTGTGCTCGTTCGCTGAACGTCG
>CAJPNS010000126.1 GCA_905372135.1 Porphyromonadaceae bacterium
TCTTTTTGTCATTTTTGTCCTGCTTTTTTCTGTCAACCTTTTTCAGGACAGGACAGTCAATTTTATTTTTCAAAAAAAAACTCCTAACATACTCGTCGTCATTCTGCTGACCGTATAAATGTATTGACACACATACATATATGCCTAAGAGCAATAGTTTCTTTATTTCGACCTTCATAATAAATACAGATTAAATGTTAGTTAAGCATAGGTTGTCATTACAAGTTATTCTGACCCTAAATAAATATCAATTGGTTCAACGCTAGTTAAGTAGGCATAAATTTTGATTCCTGCAATCATTCTATATCGTTTTGAATGTGCTATTGTCTTTTATTCAAGTCGTTATTTGCAATAAGCATTATTATCACCGTAAATATTGCCCCAAACATTATTTCCGGAATGTGACTAAATGTCTCTCTCCAAGAGATAGGATTTGAGGTTGGACTTGGACGACCTAAACATCCTGTGGTTTTTAGATTTATCATAATACATACAAACGCAACAATAAAAGTACCTACAATAAGACCAATATTTTTTTTTACAAATTCAATGGCGTTTTTTATCGTTTTCATTTTATTGATGAGGCACTATTACTTACCGGAAACTATGAGTGCGGCAGCCCCACAAGAAGATGCCATAGTTGCTGCAATTATAGCGTTTTGGTTTGGGTCGTCGTCTGGTTTTGCGTGCAGTAGGGCTTGTCGTTCTTTTTTTCGCTCTTCTTCAAGTTCCTTACGTACCGCAGCCTTCATCGCCTCACGCTCTTCTTTGGTAGTAGTAAGGCGTGTATGTATTGATACTATTATGACAGTAAAAATTACCAACGCCCAAAAGGCAGCAATAGCGATGAGAATGACATATAGAAATGTAATCATAGCATGAGGAATTATTTACCGTAGAGATATAAAAATAGGAACAATGAGTAAAACAACAAGATAGATACGAGCTAAGTATAGCAAAAAGCGATATCAGAATATCACACCTGCACCACCTGCTACTCCGCCGTGTATACGCGGGTCGTAGTCGCTATCCCCATAATCGTCTGACTCGACGAAGATAGATGCAAGGACAGCAAGAACTGCAAGTGTAATGAAGAAACATTTTGCAAAAAGTACAATAAATTCTGTCATAGCGGTATATGCGATTTAAACGATTAACTTACTGCAAAGATATAAATAAAAATATAGGTAAACAAATGTTTTAGCGAAAAAATATGTCGAAAAAAAATGAGCGACAAAAAACTGCTTGATATACCTACAATATAGGCGCCAGCTGCACCGATGGTGCTTGCCGCTAATGGAGGCTAACGTTATGGTCTAAGAAAATTAATGTATCTTTGTATCGGAGTTTTTAGTATCGTATTGTCTTAATATCTAATATGTTTGTCGAACTAACAGCGAGATTTTTGAAGTGGCTTGTGCCTGCCGTTTGGCGTATCGACGATAAAACCAAGTCGATATATCTCACGTTCGACGACGGACCTTGCCCCGATGTTACACCCAAGGTATTGGATATACTCGATAAATACGGCATCAAGGCTACCTTCTTTTGCGTAGGCGATAACGTGAGAAAGTACCCCGAAACGTTTCGTCTTGTGGTCGATAAGGGGCATCGTACGGGCAATCATACGATGCACCATCTCAAAGGCTTCTGTACCCCTGCTGCCGAATATATCGACGATGTCGAAGAGGCAGATAAGTACATAGGTAGCAATCTGTTTCGTCCGCCATACGGACGTATCACGATGAAGCAACTTCGCTTTCTGCGGCAACGCTATAAAATAGTAATGTGGGAC
Source organism: Porphyromonadaceae bacterium (assembly GCA_905372135.1). Classification (GTDB taxonomy): domain Bacteria; phylum Bacteroidota; class Bacteroidia; order Bacteroidales; family Paludibacteraceae; genus F0058. The sequence continues at coordinate 1,796 of CAJPNS010000126.1, forward strand.
GTCATAACACGCGACTACAACCCCCAACTGACACCCGAAAAATGTTTCTCGATAGTAAAACGCTTCGCTCGGAGCGGCTCTATCATCATTTTCCACGACTCAAAAAAATCTGCCGACAACGTGCTTTCTGCCCTGCCTTTGTCGATAGAGTGGCTTATACGGCAGGGATATACTTTCAAAACTATCGGATGATTAACTTTTCGCCCCTATGATAGACCCGCAGACAGTTGCCAAGATACACGATGCCGCCAAAATAGAGGAGGTGGTAGGCGATTTCGTCTCGCTCAGGAAGCGAGGGGCAAACCTCGTGGGCTTGTGTCCGTTTCATAACGAAAAGACTGGGTCGTTCAACGTATCGCCGGCAAGAGGCATTTTCAAGTGCTTCGGCTGCGGCGAGGGTGGCAATGCAGTGCGATTTCTGATGCTGCACGAACATCTGTCGTACCCCGACGCCCTGCGTTATCTGGCAAAAAAATATCATATCGAGATTGTAGAGAAAGAGCTTACCGACGAAGAAAAGTCGCAGCTGTCCGACCGCGACAATATGCTCAATGTAAACGAGTTTGCCGTTAATTATTTTGTAAAAAACCTCGAAAAAGACGAGGGACGGGCTGTGGGACGTGCCTATCTACACGAGCGGGGCTTCTCCGACGATATTATAGCGAAATTCGCACTCGGGTATTCTGTCAATAGTTACGACGACTTCTACAACGAAGCACACCGCCGCGGCTTCGCAGATAAGTATCTGGTGGCAACGGGATTGGTCTTCAAGAACGACAAAGGAACGTTTACCGACAGATTTCGCGGTCGCATTATGTTTCCCATACACTCGCTTGCGGGTAAGGTCATAGGCTTCGGCGGCAGGATTTTGGAGAAAAACGATAAGCTGGCGAAATACGTCAATTCGCCCGAGAGCGAGATTTACAACAAAAGCAACGAGCTGTACGGTATATTTTTCGCCAAAAACCAGATAGTGAAGCAAGACCGCTGTTTTCTCGTCGAAGGCTATACCGACGTCATTTCGATGCATCAGGCGGGAGTGGAAAACGTCGTAGCCTCTTCGGGCACATCGCTTACCGACGGACAAATAAAGCTCATACACCGTTTTACTCAGAATATCACAGTCATCTACGACGGCGACGCAGCGGGTATCAAAGCATCGATACGCGGAATAGATATGCTGCTCGAATACGGTATGAATATAAAGGCGGTGCTGTTGCCCGACGGCGACGACCCCGACAGCTTCGCACGCAAAAACAACGCTTCCGATTTCATCGAATATATCGAGCGACACCAAGTAGATTTCATCGAGTTCAAGATTAATATGATGAGCGACGAGGCAAAAAACGACCCTGTCAAAAAAGCCGCTATGATAGGCGACGTCATAAAATCCATTGCCATCATACCCAACCAAATAATCAGAGCAACCTACGTCAAAGAGTGTGCCTCGCGGCTCGAAATAGACGAGGCTGTCATATACAACGAAATAAACAAAATTCTCCGCAAACGGCACGAAGACGAGTTCAAACGCCGAGAGTCGCAGACAGACAGAGCCGCAAATGCCCTCAAAAATACTGCTACCCAAGCCCCCGACAACGAGTCTTCCGCACTGCAACAGGCGACGCGTAAAGACCGAAACGCTCTCTACAAACACGAAAAAGAGCTGATACGGTTTGTCGTAAGAGAAGGGCAGAAGCGTCTGGTCGAAGCCGACAACAGACAGGGATATCTCAACGTCGGCGAATATATCTACAATGTTCTAAACATTAACGGACTGCACATACAAACGCCCGTCTTTGCTCGTATACTCGAGGAGTTTCACTGTAATGCGGACAGAGCTGAGTTCGACTGCGAAAATTACTTTAAAAACCACGCCGACTTAGACATCAACGCTCTGGCTATCGAGTTCCTGACGGATAAATATATTGTGGGTAAGAGATTTGCCTCACGCCCGCCGACAGAGGCGATAGACATCCCCGACATCGTAGACGACGACCCTCGCAGCGAGGTATTGCACTCGTTTGCAAAACTTAGACTCGAGAAAGAGAAAGACAAGCAGCGTCTGGAAGAGACAGAGGCACTGCGACAGTTGAAGTCGTCGCTCGACAAACTTATACTCGAATATG
>CAJPNS010000127.1 GCA_905372135.1 Porphyromonadaceae bacterium
CCATTCCGTTTCGGAGCCGCCTGCCGTCCAAGCTATCTTTACCGAATTGTGTGTGGAATCGATAGCCCTAAGCGACGAAGGCGTCGGGCAGTTGGTATTTATATTTTCGCTATAACCGAAAGCTACTACCGGAAGGTCGTTGTCGATAGCAGTCGAGTAACCCAAACCGACTCCATTATTTAAAATACGTCCACCGGCAGTGTAGACATCCGAAAACTGACGAGAATCGCTTCCCCATACTGCCACACATTTTTTTCTATGCGACGGCTTATAATAATAATATGCTACTACTGCCCCGTTTGCATTAACGTCAGACGAGTCGGTAATCGTTATCAGAAGGTTGCCCCCATTGTATAGATATGGATTCGACGAGAAGTCGAGTACCAACTCTTGGTCATTTGCCATATCATCGAAAAGATTAGCTGTGTAATTTACGGTTGCTTGTGGCGAGTTCAAATCGACATCGTACCAGACATAAGTACCAACGCCCGCAGTATCAAACTTCAATTTTTCTTGAGCCACTTCAGTGATATAGACTCTGATCTTGCTCGAATAGTCTTCGGTATAATACCAACTTTCGTTGAAAAACTTAAATTTGACCGAAGTAATCAACTTGCCTACGAGTGGCTGCAGATCGGAGGCAGGGTAGACCAACTGCGAAGCCGAATTGTTGTAAACCCACAATGTAGGGGCATTTTGAGTATTAAATCCATCGTACCTATTACTCGAAGGCGGATTTTGATAGTTGCCTACGTAGTGATAAGTTTGTGCCTGCAGAAGACCCAAAGCCCCAAGCACAAAAAACAAACAGAATATTGTTCTTCTCATTTCTATGAATATATTACTTTAATTTATTGGTAAAAAAACTCCGCAAAAGTAGTATCTCGCAGTACCACGGGCAATACTCATAAGTAGTGATTTTTTATTGCCGATTTAACAGATAAATATTATAGTTTTTCCTCGATAAAATTACTATGTCGCAACTATACATTTCAATTCTTTTTACACACGAAAAACTAACTGCAAATCATCACCATCGATATAAGTTCAAGATAAAAATAAAAGTGGAGTCACCTGCAACGGCAGACAACTCCACTTTCGATAAATCTATTTTTGCTCGATTATCAACTTCTCTATTACGACCCTATCGTCCGAAACGATACGAACTAAGTAGTTGCCCGCAGCAAGCGAAGAGACATCGAGTGAGATAACGCTTTCGCCCGCTGCGATGCGATAACGACCCACTACTCTACCGAGCATATCAGATATCTGTACGTCGGCTCCGTCGTTACTACCGTCGAGAGCGATAGTAACGAAGTCGTCGGCAGGGTTCGGGTAAACAACTACTCGGTAATCGGCTCTGTCTACGTCCGAAGCCGAGATCGTCGTGAACCGCAACGTTTCGCCCTTAGTCATCGGGTAAGTATTCGTTACGGCGTACGCATAGAACTCGTATTCGGTATTCTGACCGAGTCCGCTCAGATTGCCGTCGGTGGTCTGCGTCCATACTACTTCGCCCACCTTCTTGTACTTCCAGCCCTGCTCTACTATAGGCTCGGTGCCGGCAGTAACGGTCTTACGCAGCGTAGCGGCATACATACCGATAGCCGTTGCGTCTAATGTAGTCACCGTCGGCGGCGTGTGAGCAAGAGTGGTGAAGGTCAGAGTAGAGCCATTGTAGCCATCGACATTAATATCTGTTTTAGCGTAAGCATAGAACTCGTACTTGGTATTCTGCTCCAACGACGTAAGCCTACCGGTCGGCGACACAAACCAAGTAGCGTCGGTAGCCTTACGCCACTTCCATCCTTGCTCTCTTACGGGCTCCGATGGGTCGTCTGTTACCGTCTTATGTAGAGTAGCTCCCGTCTGAGTAATATCGGTAGCTGCCTCGGTAGTAACCGTCGGGTGTACTACCGGATTACCCGTAGTGGTGAAGGTTAGGGTAGCTCCTCGGTAAACCGAGTCTTTGACTTGGGCAAATGCATAGTACAGATAAGTAGTGTGTGGCGATAGCCCTGTAATTACGCTATCGGTCGTTTGTCTCCACAGAGCACTTGTTGTATCGGCTTTGTAGAAAAAGCCCTCTTCGTCGATAAGATAGCTACCCTCCGTTACCTTTTTATGCAGTGTAGCAGTATTGTGGGTAATGTTGTCGGCAGGCAGTGTTACTACTGTCGGTGGGTCGTTTACTATACTTTTTACTTCAATATTATCGAGATAAAGGTCGTTATTTCCATTGTCGGCTACCGTAGATTCTACATAGAAGGCTATCTTTACTACTCCCGAATATTTCGATAGGTCTATCTGGAAATGATTTACTCCATTGGTAATATCGTTCAGCACATAATCTCCTGTACTGTCATTACTCCAAATAGTAGCATTCTTTCTTTCCCAAGTAGCGCCTCCATTATCAGAGACTATTACAATAAACTTATCGTCGGCTCTGGTGCCTGTGGCACGATTAGGACTTCTATGACTTGTAAATGAAACATCGAAATCCAAGAAACTATTCCTTTCCAACAGTATCGGTGGCGTTACCAACCATCCACGAACGTTATAACCCCATATCGATGTTCTTGCCTTACCTCCCGAGTTCATACCGTAAGTATTATCGCTATACCACCAGTCTCTTGTATTGTTATTCGACAATGAGTAGCCTGCAAATGCCAAATCAATATCCATATAACATATACTCCAACATTTGTTACGCGGAAATTTCCTATCAGAGAGCCCGGTAAAGTTTTCGTAAAAAGGCAATATTTCAGCCACACATGGAGTCAGAAACTTCGATATCAACGAGAAAGTGCTTTCAGAAGAACTATCGCTACATAGTGCTTTGACTCTTATTTGATACTTAGTCGTAGCCGATAAACCTTTGATAGTATATGGATTGGTCGATATACTATCCAATACTATCCATTCCGTTGACGTATCAGGTCTGTATTGGATAGTCCAAAGTGTTTCCGACCCACCTGCTGTCCACGAAACAGTTACCGAGTCTGAAGTAAGAACAATTGCTTTTATATTTGTCGGTCTTGCACAAGACGAAAGTACGTGAATGTCCACGTCGTCCATCTCGTAGCCCGAAGAGCCTGTCGTATTAGGTTTAAGGCGGAATGCTATATACCGATGAGTAGCCGGAGCAGCTGCAAACGATACGTCGTAAATACGATCAAGTCCGTCAGGAGGTAATACATTTCCCATAGCAATAAACGTAGAGGTATCAGACGGGTCAGACATCACTCCTACTATAAAGGGAGCACTATGGGAATCCGTAAGAGCAAGAGTAAACGATATTCCAAGCGTATTGAGAGGCATATCGAACTTAGGCGTAACAACGAGGTTTTGGTCTTTATTCAAAACCCAATTATTTGTTTTAAATGCCAACTTACCGTTTACTATTTCGGGATATAGTTTTTGACCTTGGTACGACAACATCTTAGTCCAGCAGCTCGGCAGATTGCCGTTGTATGCCTGGGGCAATGAGAAATCTTCCTGCAAAGGAACAGATGTTATATTTTGGCAAATGGTACGGAACGTTACAGGCTCCAGACTCCACTCGCTCGAGTCGGTCGAGCTACACTTAGTTCTTACCCAAAGGCGATATTCGGTATTGGGAGTCAGCCCCGATACTGTAACGCTATCGGAAGTAACGGTAGTAGGTGTAAGTGTATCGGGATTTACCGACGGGTCGTCGGTATAGACATACTGCCAAGTATTAGCCGAAGACTCGTGTTTGAACGATATATCGGCAGCGTTGGGTTTGATATTCGACACTTTGAGATTGGTCGTCGGCATACAGGTAGGAGCAGGCGATACCTCTAAGTCGTCGACCCAATAGTAGTAGTCGTAACTACTTGTTATCTCAGGATTATTTCCACAACGGAAAGCAATATAACGGTTTGCTCC
>CAJPNS010000128.1 GCA_905372135.1 Porphyromonadaceae bacterium
CGCTCTGCGGCAAACTCAACATTCGGTAAAACAAATAGATAAGGAACACGAAGCGCGGAACATAGATCCAGATATAGCTGACTTTTTCTTCGATTTGTGAGTTCTATGAGTACTAACGACGCATCGGCCTCTTCTATATGAGCGGCAAACTGCTCGGACGAATCTTTCGGGTCGTAGATTATGGTTTCTATTTCGTGGTTGAATGCTTCCGAAAGCCCTTTTGCCCATAGGCTAAGTGTCTCGGATAGAGTATAATCTTCTTGTAAAACGAATATCTTTCTCATCTACGGTCGTGCAAAAAAGTTCAAAAAATCTATCCCGAACACAGCGTATTATTATAAAAAATATTGCCTTGAATATTAGAAATTTGCGTTGTGAGGCGTTCGAGGGAATGGTATCACGTCGCGGATGTTTTGCATACCTGTTACGAAGAGCATCAGACGCTCGAAACCGAGTCCGAAGCCTGAGTGCGGAGCAGTACCGAAACGACGAGTATCGAGATACCACCAGATATCTTTTGTAGGTACCCCCATCTCTTCGGCTCTACGACGGAGTTTTTCGTAATCTTCTTCGCGCTGCGAACCACCGATAATCTCGCCGATACGAGGGAAAAGCACATCCATGGCACGCACCGTCTTGCCATCGTCGTTTTGCTTCATATAGAACGACTTAATATCCTTAGGATAGTCGGTCAGTATCACGGGCTTTTTGAAATGGTCTTCGACCAGGTAACGCTCGTGTTCGCTTTGCAAGTCTGTGCCCCAATCCACAGGGTATTCGAACTTTTTGCCTTCGGCAACGGCTTTTTTGAGTATCTCGATACCTTCGGTATAGGTGAGACGTACGAAATCGTTTTCCACGACAAATCTCAGACGGTCTATCAACTCGTTATCGTACATTTTTGCCAGAAACTCTATATCCTCTCGGCAGTATTCCAACGCCCAATTTACGCAGAACTGCACGAAATCCTGTGCAAGCTGCATATTCTCTTCTATCTCTATGAAAGCCACTTCGGGCTCTATCATCCAAAACTCAGCCAAATGGCGTGGGGTGTTGGAGTTTTCGGCACGGAAAGTCGGTCCGAACGTATAGATAGCTCCCAGAGCCATAGCCCCGAGCTCGCCTTCGAGCTGACCGGAAACGGTAAGAGCTGTTGGCTGTCCGAAGAAGTCCGACGAGTAGTCTATCTGTCCGCTTTCGTCTTTCTTCAGATTGTACAGGTTCTGAGTCGTTACCTGAAACATCTGCCCCGCTCCCTCGCAGTCGCTCGCCGTGATTATCGGCGTATGAAAATAAACGAACCCGCGAGTGTGAAAAAACGTATGTATCGCCATTGCCATCTGATGACGCATACGGAATATAGCCCCGAACGTATTGGTACGAGGTCGCAGATGAGCTATGTCGCGGAGATATTCGAGCGTATGACCCTTTTTCTGCAAAGGGTACTCCTCGGGGTTAGCAGTACCGTAAACCACTATCTCGCGTGCCTGTATCTCGACGCTCTGCCCCTGTCCGAGACTTTCGGTAAGTACGCCGCAAACGGACAAAGCAGCTCCTGTGGTGATAAGTTTCAGCTGCTCTTCGGGGAATTTGGTAACATCGACTACTATCTGAATATTATTGACGGTAGAGCCGTCGTTGAGGGCGACGAAACTCACGTTTTTGTTTCCTCTGCGAGTTCTGACCCAACCTTTTACATTTATCTCATTGCCGAAGTCTCTACGCTCCAAGGCAGTTTTTATCATTACCCTTTCCATATTGCATCAATCTTTTACTTTTTACAAAAAAATGAATGGCAAAATTAGTAAAAAAAGTTGGAATCTCGGCTACGATAGGCTATCGACACATATCAGAGGAAAGCAGCACAGACTTGTTTATGAAATTCTTGAAGACTCAAAAGAGGTAATAATCTTATCTGCGTGGGGGACATTATAACGATAAATAATCCACCTTTTTTATACAAAAAAGAGAGTCTTGCCCTATCGGAAAACTCTCTGTCTATACGAAAAAATTTTTTCTAATGTGGTGCCTCCAAGAATCGAACTAGGGACACACGGATTTTCAGTCCGTTGCTCTACCAACTGAGCTAAGGCACCAATCGTTTTGAGAGTGCAAAGGTAATACAATTTTTGATACCGCCAAAACATTTCAAACAAAAAATCGTTGCTCTTCGCCTCAAGTTATTGATTAGGTGAAGAAATAAACTTGATTTTTTTATACCTAATCGTATCTCTTTCCCCACAACTGCCGCAGGTACTCGCGTATTTTGGCTTCGGCAGGGTTGTTTTGAGGATTCCACAGGTGTACTCCGTCGACCTCGTCGGGCAAAAATTTTTGTTTTACGAAATTACCCTCATAGTCGTGGGCATATTTGTATTCTTTGCCGTAGTTGAGCTCTTTCATCAGTTTTGTGGGGGCGTTACGCAGATGGAGCGGTACGGGCAGGTTACCCGTCTTTTCGACCAAAGCCAACGCTTCGCCGATAGCCATATATGCCGAATTGCTTTTGGGGCTCGTGGCGAGATAAACGGTAGTCTCGGCAAGCGGTATACGAGCCTCGGGCAGCCCTATCTTATGTACAGCCTCGAAACAGGCATTCGCAAGCAACAGAGCGTTGGGATTTGCCAGCCCGATGTCTTCGGCAGCGAGTATTATCAGGCGGCGGGCAATAAACTTGACATCTTCGCCTCCGGCTATCATACGAGCCAGCCAATAGACCGCAGCATCGGGGTCGCTCCCGCGTACGCTTTTGATGAAAGCCGATATGATGTCGTAATGCATCTCGCCGTCTTTGTCGTAAGCCAGAGGGTTTTGTTGCAGACGGTCTTCGACGAGTTTGTTGTCTATCACTATTGTCCCTTCGGGTTGGGCGTTGACGATAAGTTCGAGGATATTGAGCAGCTTTCGGGCGTCGCCTCCGGCATATCGTAGCATTGCCTCGTTTTCGGCTATCTCTATTGTGCGTTGGCGCAGCTCGGTGTCGTTTTTCAGAGCATAGTCTACAAGAGCCTCCATATCGCTACGTTCGAGCGGGCGGAATACGTACACCTGGCATCGCGACAGCAGCGGAGTAATGACCTCGAACGACGGATTTTCGGTAGTAGCCCCGATGAGTGTGAAGATGCCCGTCTCTACCGCACCGAGCAGCGAGTCTTGCTGCGACTTACTGAAACGGTGTATTTCGTCGATGAAGAGTATCGGAGGGGCGGAGTTGAAAAAACGGTTCTGCTTCGCCTTCTCTATCACCTCCCTCACATCTTTGACACCCGAAGTAACGGCACTCAGAGTATAAAACGGACGTTGCAGCCGATTGGCAATAATCTTCGCCAGCGTAGTCTTGCCTACCCCCGGTGGTCCCCAGAGTATGAACGACGATATATTGCCGCTCTCTATCATAGAACGCAGCACGGCTCCGTCGGCAAGTAGATGACGCTGCCCGACGAATGTATCGAGCGATTGGGGGCGAAGTCTTTCGGCAAGAGGCAACATAGTGGTGTTACGGTGTTTTTCGGTTTGCGGTGCAAATTTACAACTTTTTTTTTCGCATAATAAAAAAATGTATTACCTTTGCCCTCGGTTTAGGTTCTCGACAGATTAAAAGGGAATGCCGTGCAAATCGGCAACAGACCCGCTGCTGTGAGTTTCACCATAATGTCTCTTTTGCAGAAGACCACTCCACTGATTTTATCTTACCGAAAAATCGGGAAGGAATACAAGAGAGACCGAAACGAGTCAGAAGACCTGCCTACACCGTATATCTTTAATTCGTCCCTCGAGGAAAAGGGCTTTTATAGATGTTTTGTGATATAAAGATATGTGTTTCTGAAAGTTTTGTATGTGTTGCCTCGAGCAGACATACGGATGGTGTCTATGAG
>CAJPNS010000129.1 GCA_905372135.1 Porphyromonadaceae bacterium
TACAATTAAAAGCCAAGTCGCTCGCTGAGCTGCAAAGTATTGCCGATAGTATGAGCATAAAGAAATCGGGCAATCTCGATTTCGATGCATTGGTATACGCTATTCTCGACCAACAAGCAGTAGACAAAGCGGCGCTCAAACCTACCGAAGACAAGCCTAAGCCGAAACGCAAAAGGATAGAAAAGATAGTAATAAAAGACGAAAACAACGCTCGCCCCGAAAAGCCCCGAAAGGAGTCTGCGAATAAAAATACTGCTACAGCTGCCACCGCAGCAGCAGCCGATATTGCGTCGCCGGCCGAGACCGATACTAAGCCCGCGCCAGCCCAAGAGCCGGCTAAGCCTGTAAAGACCGAAAAAAACACTCGCCGCAAACCGAAGGCTCCCAAGGCGGAACCGACTGCCGACACACAGCTTCAGCTACCGATAGAGGAGCCGATAGCCGCTCCCCAAGCCTCTACGACACCAATCGACACCGAGGCAGAAAAGGCAGCCGACCTCTTCGGCGACGACTTCGCTATAACTGAGCCCGTACAAGAGACGACCATAGCCGAAGACAATCTCACAGGTACGCCCCAAGATACGCCGATAGCCTCAGACAGCGCCAAAGGAGGAGCGGAGACAGAGCAGGTAGAGCAGCCAAAAATATCGCCCTCTGCCAACAACGGTGTACGACACAAAGAGCAGTACTATTTCGGCGATATGATAGTGGGTTCGGGTACGTTGGAGATACTCAGCGAAGGCTACGGATTCCTACGCTCTGCCGACTACAACTACTTCTCTTCGCCCGACGATATCTATGTATCGGCCGCACAGATAAAGCTTCTCGGGCTCAAGACCGGCGATACCATCGAGGGACCGATACGCCCGCCGTACGAAGACGAAAAGTATTTTCCGCTACTTAAAGTAAGTACCATCAATGGTTTGCTCCCCGACGCACTACGCGATAGAGTACCCTTCGAGCACCTTACACCGCTATTCCCCGACGAAAAGTTTCGCCTTACAAAAGGCAAAAACGACTCACTATCGGTGCGTATCGTCGACCTCTTCTCGCCTATCGGCAAGGGACAACGCGGACTGATTGTGGCTCAGCCGAAGACCGGTAAAACCGTTTTGCTCAAAGAAATAGCAAATGCCATTCTGGAAAACCATCCCGAAGTATATATGATTATTCTCCTTATCGACGAACGCCCCGAAGAAGTTACCGATATGGAACGAAGTGTAAATGCCGAGGTCATATCATCTACCTTCGACGAACCCGCCGAACGACACGTGAAAGTGGCAAATATGGTACACGAGAAAGCCAAACGCTTAGTCGAAAGCGGACACGATGTAGTGATTCTGCTCGACTCTATCACTCGCTTGGCACGTGCCTACAATACGGCACAACCCGCTTCGGGTAAGGTACTTACAGGCGGTGTCGATGCCAATGCTCTGCACAAACCCAAACGTTTCTTCGGTGCTGCCCGCAATATCGAAAACGGCGGTTCGCTCACTATCATAGCGACTGCTCTCACCGAGACGGGGTCGAAGATGGACGATGTCATTTTCGAAGAGTTCAAAGGTACGGGCAATATGGAGCTACAGCTCGACCGCAAACTCGCTAACAAACGCATATTCCCTGCCGTAGATATTACCGTATCGAGCACTCGACGCGACGACCTATTGCTATCGCCTGCCGTACTCAATCGGATGTGGGTACTCCGACGTTACCTGAGCGATATGAACTCTATCGAAGCAATGGAATTTCTCCAACAGCGCCTAAGTATGACCGAAAACAACGAAGAGTTTCTATCGTCTATGAACGATTGATAAAACAATTTATTTGTGATTATTGCTGCCCGATAAAGGTTATTGATGGTGGCAACAAATCGAGTCTGACTTCTAAAAATAGGTTAGACTCGATTTGTATAATTTTGTACGTTTCGACCAAACAGCCTTAAACAGTGCACAAAGTTTTTTTCGATACCATCACCAAAACTGTGTGGAAAACGGAAGCTTTATATATTTATGAAACACAACAGTATACATCAAACACGAAAATCACACGAGAACGAAAGTGCACTATTTTGTTTTTACTAAAGTCATCTTGGATTTAAAAAATTGTACTTCAGGAAAATATTATTAGCTGTTTTCAGAAAAACGAAATTACCATTTAAATAAAAATCGTCTATCACAAAGACGCCACACTGTTGTATATCAAGTCGTGAAAGTAAACTCAACCCATTCGAATTTTGCTTCCATACTTCTATGTATTTATGGTTGCAGTCGGTACCCTCGTTTTCGACACATAGAATTTTATCGTCATAAAAATTTGGTTTGGCAACCAACGTATCGATTTTACTTGTAAGTCGATTTATCAAGAAATATTTTTCCGTATTATAATCTTCCTCTAAAACCAAAACCATATCGGAATATTCTCCAAGGTAACTATATTGCGTGAAGTACTCATCAGAAAAATCACTCTCAAAATATAATGTTTTGTTTTTTGTAGCAATCTCTATGACAGAGTCTATTGATGAGGTTGTCCGTATTGTGTTAAAATATTGCAAACTCTCTCTTCTATATCGATAAAATTCGGCACTATCAATCATTACTATCTCATTACAAGCGCTATAGACAGATGAGGCTGTAATGTACAAGTGAGTGTTTAAGAGTAAGATTATTATCGCCAACAAAAATTTCTTCATTTACTACTCCTCCTTTGATTTGTACGATATTTTATCTGTTTTTACCAACAGATTCAGGGTCCCAATGCTCTGAATTTGTTGTTTTTCTTTATCCGATATATATATACTTTATCTGTTATCACACTATCCCAAGTTGGTATTAAAGGAGTTCGTTTCTCGTGACACAAACCGTCCTCCGTTTTAGTCAAGTAAGGAGAATACCTCAACTCCTTTAATTTCTTTTGATATGCAATGAGATAGTCATATCCATCAAAATCAAGTTCTTTGGCCAGATTTTCCACGAAAATTGAATCGTATATTTGTTCTTGGGGATAAAATAGCTTATAGTGTTCAGTAAGCCAATACATTAATCTATCTTTGCTATCAGCATATTCAAAACCTATAAATTGAGAATTGTCAAAATCTTTATGTGGTTTTTCTATTTCTTTTGCCAATTCAAAAGAGACTTTGCGCGGATAATAGTAATATACGACACATAATCCGACAACAAACACGAACGCTACAACAAAACACAACACATTCTTTTTCACTTAATTATATATTTTAAAAGGGAAAATCATACTTCCAAATACATTTGGGAAATTGGTATCGGTCTTTTCATATAATCTAAAATCTTGAGTCTTATGGTTCTATTTTTGCCTCATCTTGCTTAGCTTCTCTATTGTTCCGTCTTCCGTTTGTAGAATCAAACTGTCGTTGGTTAATTTCAGTATTTTGTATGATGCCAATAGATGACCTTGCTCATACAAATAGAATATTTTACCTTTAATCTCATAAGTGTTTGTGTCGGGAGCTTCGAAAAACCATATTTTATTGTTATCTAATACGATATAATCTGCCGCAGGAGAATTTTCAGATATCCAAGCTCCTTTTATCTTTCTGCCTTCAGAGCAACAAGATACAAATATGGCAGATACAATTAACAACCTGATTGTTAGTTTTATATTCATACTGCTTTTTCTGTTTTTTTAGGTTTTTTAATACTTAATGTGATGACAACCAGTGTTTATGACACTGATTTAGCAAACGTAAAGCGA
>CAJPNS010000130.1 GCA_905372135.1 Porphyromonadaceae bacterium
GTATTCTTAGAAGATGTATTAAATAAGGCAGTTGAAAAAACAAGGGAAATTATTTGGCTTAATACTTATAGTCGCTTTAATAACGGCTTGTAGCAGTAAAACAGAAGAAATGTCTTTGGCTTCTTCTATGGATGCAAAAATGTCGGCAGACGAATATATTGCCGAAGACATGGCATTGAATACCGGAGGTTCACAAGCCTCTATCGATATCGAACCTCAAATAATCAAGACAGGTCGTATCTCGATAGAGACTTCAAATGCAGCTCAAACCAAATCGCTTATATACAAATATATAGGGAAATTTGGCGGACGTATATCAGGTGAAAGCAGATCTACATACGACGATATCACTACATATATTATATCGGTGCGTATACCTGCCAAAAATTTCGATGCTATGCTCGATAGCATATCTAAAAGCGGTGATAATGTGCAAGATATGTCGATAGACTCACAAGACGTTACCGAAGAATATATCGATATAACGGCTCGCCTGAAGACCAAAAAGGAACTCGAAGCTCGTTATCTTGAGTTGCTTAAAAAAGCAAATAAGGTAGAGGAAATCGTTTCTATCGAAAAAGAGATTGGAAACCTACGCTCCGATATAGAGAGTATCGAGGGACGGCTCCGATATATGAATAATGCAGTGGCATATAGCACTTTGGATATATCTTATTATGAACACGCTAAGACATTCGGCAATAAAATTGTAGATGCCTTCAAAGCCGGCTGGCAGGTAATAATCTGTGTACTAATGGCAATAGTGAAACTATGGGCTATACTTTTATTGGTAGTAGCGATCATTATCATTATTATCAGAGTGAGATGTCGACGCAGAGCCAGACAAAACAACAGATAATGAATGAAATACTGAAATATTTTCCAACCCTTACAGAGCAGCAGACCCGGTGGTTTGCTGCCTTGTTTGATCTATATTCCGATTGGAATACAAAAATCAATGTCATATCTCGTAAAGATATCGAAAACTTATACTTACATCATGTCTTACACTCATTGGCAATAGCTAAGATATTGCCCTTCAAGAAAGGAACAAGTATTATCGATGTCGGTACGGGAGGAGGTTTTCCGGCTATCCCACTGGCAATAATATTTCCCGAATGTACGTTCTGTTTGCTCGATTCGGTGGCAAAAAAGATAAAAGTAGCCCAAGAGGTAGTATCGGCATTAGATCTGCGTAACTGTACTTTTTCTCATAGTCGTATCGAAGACGAAAAGCGTACGTTCGACTTTGTAGTGTCGCGTGCAGCAATGTCGCTGCCCGACTTGGTGAGATTATCGTCGAAAAATATTGCAACAACGCAGCAAAATGCACTACCAAACGGGATTATATGCCTCAAAGGGGGCGATTTACACGCCGAGACACAGCTGTATAAAAATATTGTAAGCGTATACAATCTAAGCGATTTCTTCGAAGAAGATTATTTTTCGACCAAAAAAGCTATATATCTGCCGGTAGACAATAGCCGAAAAAAAGTATGACAATTATATAGATACTCCATTGGGTATGATTTTTTTGTATTACTTTTGTAAAAATTATTATACTCAACAACTAAAACACATACTAAGAAATGAAGAAAAAAACATTAATCTTACTAGTCGGAGTCATTGTACTGCTCGTATTGTGGGCAGTATCGGGTTATAATGGAATGGTAAACGCAGAGGTAACAGTCGACCAAGAATGGTCTAACGTAGAGACTCAGTATCAACGACGTAACGACCTAATAGGCAATCTGGTAGCTACCGTAAAAGGATACGCCGAACACGAAAAGACCACTCTTAGCGAGGTAATAGCTGCACGTGCAGCCGCCACACAAACGACTATCAATGCACAAGACCTCACTCCCGAAAAGATGCAACAGTTTCAGCAGGTACAGGGGGAATTGTCGTCGGCTCTCGGTCGCCTTTTGGTATCGGTAGAGCGTTATCCCGAGCTAAAAGCCAATCAGAATTTCCTCGAACTACAATCGCAACTCGAAGGCACTGAAAACCGAATACAGGTAGCACGTCAGCGATACAACGAGACGGCAGGAGTCTACAACAAGAAAATCAGGAAGTTTCCAAACAATATACTTGCTGGTATATTTGGCTTCGACAAAAAGCCCTTCTTCGATGCCGACCCTGAAGCAAGTAAAGCTCCAAAAGTAGAATTTTGATATCAAAATCAACACCCCAAAGACTACTCTCGCATAAAGAGCAGTCTTTTTTATATACTGTTGATAAAAAAATTAGGCTCTTCCGATATGGGAGAGCCTAACTTCAAATCAAATAAGACTATCTAAAATTAGATAACACCTTGTTCGAGCATTGCAGTAGCAACTTTCATAAAGCCTGCTATGTTTGCACCCTTTACGTAGTTGATATAGCCTTTTTCTTCGCCATATTTGAGGCAAGCATTGTGGATAGATTCCATAATCTGATGCAGTTTGGCATCTACCTCTTCGCTTGTCCAAGAGAGGTGTGCTGCGTTCTGAGTCATTTCGAGACCCGAAGTAGCTACACCACCTGCGTTCACTGCTTTACCAGGAGCAAACGGCAGTTTGTGGTCTTGGAAAGTCTTGATAGCTTCAGGAGTACAACCCATATTAGAAACTTCGGCAACCAACTGTACTTTGTTTGCAATCAAAGTCTTAGCGTCTTCTTCGTTGAGTTCGTTCTGGAAAGCACAAGGCAGAGCTATGTCGCAAGGGATAATCCATACTTTTTTGCCTTTTATGAATTTGCTTTCTTTGGCAAACTTCTTGGCAAACGGTTCTACTATGTTTTGGTTCGAAGCACGGAGTTCGAGCATATAGTCTATCATTTCGTTGGTCATACCGTTAGGTACTTCTACGCAACCGTCGGGACCCGACAGACCGATAACTTTAGCTCCGAGTTGAGTAGCTTTCTGAGAAGCACCCCAAGCAACGTTACCGAAACCGGAAACTATTACGCGCTGTCCTTTGATGGATTTTTTGAGTTTTTTCAGCATATGGTCTACAAAGTAGAGTGCACCGTAACCTGTTGCTTCGGGACGAATAAGCGAACCACCCCAATTGATACCCTTACCTGTGAGCACGCCTGTGTTGTATTCACGAGCAAGTTTCTTGTACATACCGTACATATAACCGATTTCACGACCGCCTACTCCAACGTCGCCTGCAGGAACGTCTGTGTCGGGACCGATATGATGCCACAATTCGAGGATGAATGCTTGGCAGAAACGCATTATTTCGGCATTGGATTTGCCAACCGGGTCGAAGTCAGAACCACCCTTGCCACCGCCCATAGGCAGTGTAGTAAGAGCGTTTTTGAAAGTCTGTTCGAAGCCCAAGAATTTCAACATCGACAAGTTAACAGCTTTGTGGAAACGGATACCGCCTTTGTAAGGTCCGATAGCTGCATTGAACTGTACACGATAACCGATGTTCGACTGAACTTCGCCTTTGTCGTCGACCCAGTCTACACGGAAAGTGAAGATTCTGTCGGGTTCCACCATACGTTCGATGATTTTTGCCTTTGCAAATTCAGGGTGTTTGTTGTAAACCGGTTCAACAGATTCCAACACTTCGTGTACTGCTTGTAAGTACTCTTTTTCACCGGGATGTTTTGCCTCCAATGAGGCCATAATCTTTTTTACGTCCATAATAACAATAAAATTTTAATATATTAATTATATGATTATCTGTGCCTTATATTAAGATTGTCTCAGG
>CAJPNS010000131.1 GCA_905372135.1 Porphyromonadaceae bacterium
CGCCTTGGTGGCGACGTAGTTCGTCTGTCCGAAGTTGCCGTATAGAGCCACCACAGACGAGGCGTTGACTATTCGCCCCCAACCCTGCTCGGTCATAATATCGGCGGCACACTTGGCACAGTAGAACACCCCTGTCAGATTGACGTCGATAACCTGCTGCCAGAGCTCGGGCGTCATCTTCTTCAGAGTGGAGTCGCGAGTGATACCGGCGTTGTTGATGAGTATCTCGTACTTGCCGTATTGTTCGACAACTTTTTTGGAGGCTGCTTCGACTTCGGCAAAGTTGGAGGTATTTACTTTCAGAAACGAAGCCTTGCCGCCTGCGGCATTAATCTCGGCGGCGGTCTGTTTGCCTTTTTCTTCGTTCATATCCCAGATAACTACCACTGCACCCTCTTGGGCAAATCTCATTGCCGTGGCACGACCGATACCGTCGGCTCCGCCTGTTATGACGGCAATTCTATCTTTCAATCCATTCATATCTTTATGTTTTTATGGTTAGACTTTCGTATATTATTGTATTACATCATATTTTCTACGATAATGGCAGCCCCTTGTCCACCTCCGATACAGAGTGTTGCCAGACCGTTTTTGGCGTGGCGGCGGTGCATTTCGTATATCAACGAAATAAGTATTCTTACGCCCGAAGCCCCTATCGGATGACCCAGAGCGATGGCTCCGCCGTTGACGTTCACTTTTTCGGGATCGAGCTTTAGGTCGCGTATTACGGCGATGCTTTGCGATGCAAAAGCCTCGTTGGCTTCGACCAGATCCAAGTCTTCGACGGTCATTTTAGCCATCTTCAGAGCTTTCTCGGTAGCGTACACCGGTCCGTAGCCCATTATCTGCGGGTCTAAGCCTGCCGTGGCGTATGCTTTTACGCGAGCCATAGGCTTTATACCGAGCTCTTTGGCTTTCTCGCCCGACATCAGTATGAGGAATCCTGCTCCGTCGTTGATACCCGAAGAGTTGCCTGCTGTAACGGTACCGTCTTTTTTGAATGCCGGACGCAGCTTTGCCAATGCCTCCAACGTAGTGCCCGGACGAGGGAACTCGTCGGTGTCGAATATCTTCGGCTCGCCTCGCTTTTGCGGTATCTCCACAGGTACTATCTCGTCTTTGAAACGTCCTGCCTTCTGTGCCGCTTCGCAACGCTGCTGGCTGGTAACGGCGAATCGGTCTTGGTCTTCACGCGAGATATGCCAGCGTTCGGCGATATTTTCGGCAGTGATACCCATATGCACATTGGAGAATGCTTCTGTCAGACCGTCTTTTATCATAGAGTCTACTATCTGTCCGTCGCCCATACGATGTCCGTTGCGGGCATTAGGCAGCAGGTAAGGAGCGTTTGTCATACTTTCGGTACCACCGCAGAGTATGACGTCGGCGTCGCCTGCTTTGATGATTTGTGTGGCGAGCGATACGCTACGAAGCCCCGAGCCGCAGACTATATTTATTGTGAAAGCGGGTTTTTCGACAGGTATTCCCGCGTGTACTGCCACCTGACGTATTACATTCTGTCCCAAACCTGCACCGAGCACATTGCCCGCTACTACTTCGTCTATCTGGTCGGGGCGGATGCCAGCACGTCTGATTGCCTCTTTGGCTGCTACCACGCCTATCTCCACTGCCGACATACCGGCAAGCGAACCGTTGAAACTGCCGATAGGCGTACGGGCAGCAGATACTATCACTACTTCTTTACTCATACTTTTATATGTTCTTTTTTTGATAATTATTAATTTGTTTCTTACAACACGTGCAAAGTTAATACTTTTTTCCTTATTCTCCACATACCGACCATTTGTCTGCTATGTATATAAATAATAAGTATTACCTTTGGCGAAAGTTATTATCTGCCTTTTCAAAAACGATGGGAATATTATACCTCATACCGAATACTCTCGGACAAAGCGATATCGACAGCGTACTGCCTGCATATAATATAAGCGTGGCAAAAAACCTGCGGCACTTCATCGTCGAAAACGTACGCTCGGCACGACGATTTCTGAAGATGTTAGACAGAGATATCGTCATCGACGACCTCAGTTTCTACGAACTCAACCGCCATACTCCCCCCGACCGTATCGCCGAGCTGCTACTACCGATATACGAAGGACATTCGATGGGTATAATATCCGAAGCAGGCTGCCCTGCGATAGCCGACCCCGGAGCCGATGTCGTAGCCATAGCCCAACGAAAGAATATACGTGTAGTCCCTCTGGTGGGAGCCTCTTCGATAATACTATCGCTGATGGCAAGCGGTTTCAACGGACAGTCGTTCGCCTTCGTCGGCTATCTGCCGATAGATAAGAAAGCACGCATACAACGTCTCAAACAACTCGAATCTCGTGCCTCGTCGGAACGGCAGACTCAGATATTCATCGAGACTCCCTATCGCAACAACCAACTCGTACAAGATATGGTGGCTACCCTCAAACCCGATACCTTACTTTGTATCGCCTCCGAACTTACGACAGACACCGAGTCTGTAAAGACACTTCCTATCGCCGAGTGGGCAAAGCAACAAATAGATATAAACAAACGAAATACCATATTTCTCATCTATCGATGACTACTCTCCGCGGAGAATAACACTTCTTCTCTCTGCAATATACTTACCAAGTTATGATTTTATCTATTATCGCTTGTTGTTCCGAAGCTGTTCGGCGTAAATAGATACGGGTAGTTTCAATACTCTCGTGTCCCATAAGGTCGGCAAGGAGAGAAATATCATTAAAGGCTTCCAAGAAGTTTTTAGCATATCTATGTCTGAATGAATGTGGATATACTACTTTAGCACTTATTCCGTATTTCCCAGCAAAAAGTTTGAGCTTTTGTGCAATACCTCGTGTAGTAATACGTTCTCCCAAGCAGTTTAGAAATAGGTAACCTGAAGTTTTTTGCTCTTTTGTGAGCCATTTTATAGCCTCTTCACGTAACTGAAGTGGGATGAATAGGCGGCGCACTTTACCGCCTTTAGTGTATAAGTCGAGATAACCAATTCTTACGTGTTCTACTTTTATTTGGATAAGTTCACTTACCCTTGCCCCTGTAGCTGCCAAAAAGCGCACTACAAAATACCACATCGGGTTCTCTTCTTTTCGGAGTTGCTCTTTTAAAAAGAGGTAATCTGCTTGACTAATAACATTTTCTAAATACATACGTTGCTGTACTTTTACTGATTTAAGTCGAAGTTTGGGCTTGCCGATATGTTCCAAAAACTTATTCAGTGCTTGAATGCGCAAGTTCACCGTTTTAGGTTTAAAATGCTCGATAAGGTATGTTTTGTAGAGCAAAAGGTTTTTCTTGCTGAGAGATTTGTACTTTCCGTAGAAATCGTTTACAGCATACAGATAAGCAGTAATCGTATTTTCTGCCATTTGGCTCTCTTTGAGAGCAGTTTCAAAGGTTGTAACCATATTGTTTGAATTTTATATTATAGTGGTTACAATATAAGAAAAACTTGTTATAGACGCTATTATAGGAAATCCACCCTATCAGGTAATGGACGGAGGAGCTGGAG
>CAJPNS010000132.1 GCA_905372135.1 Porphyromonadaceae bacterium
CTTATCGATTGTTTTATTTATCTCAATTGTAAAACGGAGCAACTAATGACGCCAATCCATTTTAGGCTGCAAAAATAGTATTTTTTTTATACATACACAAAAATGATACTTTTATTTGATATGCCGAATACGATATTTTGAGACCACAATCGGCTAATGCTCCATACTTCCAAACTCTTGTCTTAGACTCGGCAAACGGTTCTTTGTAAAATTTCCCACATCGAATAAAACTTATTTACTATTTTTGCACTGTTTTTTTAGGAGTATAGCGTTATAGTGGAACAAGACAAAAAGATAGAGGTGCTCGGTGCTCGCACCCACAACCTCAAAAATATAGACGTAGACATTCCCCGCTACAAGCTCTCGGTCATCACCGGGCTGAGCGGCAGCGGCAAGTCGTCGCTGGCATTCAACACCATATACGCCGAAGGACAACGACGTTATATCGAGACGTTTTCGGCGTACGCACGGCACTTCATAGGCAATATGGAGCGTCCCGACGTCGATAAGATATCGGGACTGAGCCCTGTCATCGCCATCGAGCAAAAGACCGTGTCGAAAAATCCACGTTCGACCGTAGGCACCACTACCGAGATTTACGACTTTTTCCGACTGCTCTACTCGCGGGCGGGCGAGGCGTATTCGTATGCCAGCGGGCAGAAAATGGTACGGTACACCGAAGAGCAAATATTAGCGATGATATTCGACAAATATTCGGGCAAAGCCTGCCTCATACTTGCCCCGCTGGTCAAGAACCGCAAAGGACACTACCGCGAGCTGTTCGAAAACATACGAAAAAAGGGCTACTCCAACGTGCGTATCGACGGCACGATGCAGGAGATAACGCTCGGAATGAAGCTCGACAGGTACAAAAACCACGACATCGAAGTAGTAATCGACAAAATAGTGGTCGACACCAAAGATACCGAACGCATTGCCAAAAGCATACGACTCGCAATGAAGCTCGGCGAGGGTGTTATGATGATAATGGAGCGCGACAGCCACACGCCGCAATACTTCTCCTCGCTGCTGATGTGCCCCCAGACAGGGCTTGCATACGCCGAGACAGCTCCGCACAACTTCTCATTCAATACACCCAAAGGTGCTTGCCCCCGATGCAACGGCATAGGCACGGTAAATGTGGTGGATATGGACAAAATAATCCCCGACCGACGGCTGAGCATAGCACAGGGCGGCATATTGCCGATAGGCAAGGCAAAAAACACCCTGTCCATATTCCGAAAAATAGAGGCAATAGGTCGCAAACACGGCTTCGACCTCGATACACCGATAGCGAAGATACCCGAGGAGGGACTCGACGAGATAATGAACGGCTCGGCAGACAACCTCGATATAGAGTTCTCGCAAGGCGATGGAGGATACTCGTACAATACCAGCTATCAGGGGCTTATTCATTATATCGAGTTACACAACGACGAGTCGGCAACGGCATCGGAGCAGAAGTGGGCGGGGCAATTTTACAACACCCAAACCTGCCCCGAGTGCAAAGGAGCACGACTGAACAAGGAGGCTCTAAGCTATCGCCTCGACGATAAGAATATAGCCGAAATATCCGCTCTGCCGCTCGATAGTCTGAAAACGTGGATAGATACCCTGCCCGACAAACTCTCGGCAAGTCAGCTGAAAATAGCTTCGGAGATAATCAAAGAAATATCCACACGGCTCGATTTTCTGCTAAAAGTCGGATTGAATTACCTTACAATGGCACGCCCCACCGAGACTCTATCGGGTGGCGAAGGGCAACGCATAAGGCTTGCCACACAGATAGGTTCGCAGTTGGTAAACGTGCTCTATATCCTCGACGAACCGTCGATAGGGCTGCACCAACGAGACAATATCAAGCTGATAGACTCGCTCAAAAAGCTCCGCGATATGGGTAATTCGGTCGTTGTCGTTGAGCACGACGAAGAGATGATGCTCTCTGCCGACTACATCGTAGATATGGGACCCGGAGCGGGACGTCTCGGCGGCAAGGTCGTGTTTAGCGGTACACCGCAACAGCTTTTGCAAGCCGATACGCTCACTGCCGCCTATCTCAACGGCACGAAAGCTATCGACGTGCCGAAGGAGCGACGTACGGGCAACGGCAAACACCTTGTCTTGTCGGGTGCCACAGGCAACAACCTGAAAAACGTTACTCTCGACATTCCCCTCGGTATGTTCGTCTGTATCGCAGGCGTAAGCGGCAGCGGCAAATCGTCGCTAATAAATAAGACGCTGCATCCGATACTGAGTAAGCACTTCTACCGCTCTAATGCCACACCGCTACCTTACACCGCTATAAAAGGACTCGAGCATCTCGACAAAGTCATCGAAGTAGACCAAAGCCCCATAGGGCGTATACCGCGTTCGAACCCTGTTACGTATACCAATATCTTCACTGACATACGCAACCTCTTTGCAGAGCTCAACGAAAGCAAGATACGCGGCTACAAAGCGGGACGCTTCTCGTTCAATGTTGCGGGCGGGCGATGCCCTGTCTGCGACGGCAACGGATACAAGACGCTCGAGATGAATTTCCTGCCCAATGTCTACATACAGTGCGATGCCTGCGGTGGCAAACGCTACAACCGCGAGACACTCGAAGTTCGATTCAAAGGCAAATCCATTGCCGACGTTCTCGATATGACTATCAACCAGAGTGTAGAGTTTTTCGAGAACATACCGCATATTGTCCGCAAGCTCAAGGTGCTGCAAGACGTGGGCGTAGGCTATATCCGTCTGGGGCAGGCTGCCACTACTCTGTCGGGTGGCGAGGCACAGAGGATAAAGCTCGCTACCGAGCTATCCAAACGCGATACAGGCAAAACGCTCTACATCCTCGACGAACCGACGACAGGTCTGCACTTCGAGGACATCAACGTATTCCTCAAAATCATCGACCGCTTGGTGAAAAACGGCAATACGGTGATAATAATCGAGCACAACCTCGACGTGCTCAAATGTGCCGACTATATCATCGAGCTTGGTCCCGACGCAGGAGCCTCAGGCGGAGAGATTATTGCCGCAGGCACTCCCGACGACATCGCCCGCAATCCCCGTAGCGTTACAGGCAAATACCTCAGGCTTTGATTCGCTTCAACGCTTACACGCTTCAACATTCCCTCCATTCCTTCATTCCCTCCATTCCTTCATTCCTTCATTCCCTTCATTTTTCATTCTTACTTCTTAATTTTTTTGCAGAATGCAAAAAAAGCACTACCTTTGTAGCCGTCGGAGGTAATTCGGAGATGATATTTTCTCGAAATTATCGGCGGCAAGCGACCCACGACCGTGGTTTTGCACAAAGTAGAGTAAAGTGAGCAATCCACGACCGTGGTTTTGAAGAAAACAGTTGCGGCGAGCAACCCACGACCGTGGTTTTGCACAAAGTGGAGTAAAACGAGCAACCCACGACCGTGGTTTTGAAGAAAACAGTTGTTGGCGACCAACCCACGA
>CAJPNS010000133.1 GCA_905372135.1 Porphyromonadaceae bacterium
TTTGCGGTGCAGGAGATAGCCGATGCTCTGCATCGTACGCGGGCTGAGGTAGAGGTGTATGTCAAAAACCCCGTAGTAGCCGATATCGGCTTATGGATTGGAGCTATCGAACGCTTACAGAAGGCAGGTGTAGCTCGGCTTGTGGCGGTTCATCGCGGATTTCATACGGGTTGCACGACATCTATCTATCGTAACCCTCCGCAATGGCAGGTCCCTATCGAGTTTAAGCGACGGCGTCCGGATATTCCGCTCTTGTGCGACCCAAGCCATATTACGGGCGATAGCGCTTTGGTAGAGACCGTTGTGAGACAGGCATCGCAACTTGGATTCGACGGACTTATGGTCGAAGTACATTGCGAACCTCAACAAGCTCTCAGCGACCGAAAGCAGCAGATTACACCCGAACAACTCGACGGTATACTGCAGGGTATACGATTCGGTGCTGCACAGTCCGATAGTGACGAGATGTTGTCGGTATTTCGTGCCCGCATCGACGAAATCGACCGTTCGCTATTCGACGTCGTGGCGCAACGTATGGAGCTATCCGACAAGATAGGAGAGTACAAAAAAGCCAACGATATATCGGTGTTGCAACTCAATCGTTACCGTGAGCTGCTATCGAATAGCCTTGCCTACGCCGAAAGGCACAACCTCAATAAAGATTTCGTAAAGCAATTGGTCGAGCTCATACATCAAGAGTCGATAAACAGGCAGCTATGATTTATTTCAAGCTTTTTATACAAAACTGCCTGTAAATCAGTATTTATATCAACCGCACTTGCTGTAACCGCACGAGGTACATTTGTAGCAGCCGTCGGAAGCCTCTACCGAGCTTTCACCGCAGTTCGGACACTTCATTCCTTCTACCACTCCTTCGAGATATTTCCGCAAAGCACGCTCTACACCCGCCTTCCAAGTATTGATGGTGTCGCTGTCGAACTGCAAACCGTTTACCAGCTTTATCACCTGGTCGATGGGCATTCCGTAGCGAAGCACGCCGGAGAGAAGCTTGGCATAGTTCCAAAACTCTTTGTTGAATTTGTACGAAAGTCCCTCGATAGTAGTCTTGTAGCCGTGCCGGTTTATAAATTGGAAGTCGTAGCGTTTGCTACCGTCCTCGAATACTTCCTTAATAATCTTACCCTTTTCGAGCCATTTGGGCAGCAATATTCCGTCTTCGTCGTCGGCAAGCCCTGTGAATATTTCGTATGGTTTATTGTCTTTAAGTCCTACAAATGCTATCCACTTCTCTTTTTGATTCTGAAAACGCAATATCTCGCAGTCGAGCTCTTTGGGGCGTTTTAGCATATCGGTAACGGGGAAACATATCTGTTCTTTGGCGGTGTTTGGCGTTTGTGCCGACTCTTTTTCGCTCTTCTTGCTTTTAGAAACGTCTTCGAGCACGTTGCCTCTGGAGCCCGCACGATATATCGTTACCCCTTTGCAACCTACTTTCCACGCTTCGCGATAGAGACGGTCGACCAACTCTTCGGTTGCCGTCTCGGGAAGGTTTACGGTTACCGAAATTGAGTGGTCGACCCACTTCTGTATCCGTCCCTGTAAACGTATCTTATTGAGCCAATCCACGTCGTTCGACGTTGCTCCGTAGTAAGGCGATTTCTTTATTAGGTCGGCAATCTCCTTTTCGTTGTAGCGTTTCGTTACGTCGTATCCGTTTACTATCATCCAGTCTACGAACTTATGATGGAAGACGGTAAACTTTTCCCAGCTGTCGCCCATAGCGTCGACCTCGTCGATAGTTGCATTCTTGTCGTTGGGGTTTACCTTGCGTTTGCGGGTATATACACAGAGGAAAACAGGCTCTATTCCCGATGTTGTCTGCGTCATAATACTTGTTGTCCCCGTCGGAGCTATCGTCAGACAGGCTATATTGCGTCTGCCGTAGGTCTTCATCTCTTCGTACATCTGCGGGTCTGCCTCTCTGAGTCTGTTTATAAAAGGATTTTTTTCCTCACGTTTCGCATCGAATACTGCAAAGGCTCCACGCTCTTTTGCCAGCATCACCGACGAACGATATGCCTCTATGGCAAGCGTTTTCTGCACGGTTTCTGCAAAATCGATGGCTTCGTCCGAAGCATAACGCAAGCCCATAGCAGCCACCATATCGCCTTCGGCAGTGATACCGACGCCTGTACGACGTCCGTTGATACACTTGTCTTTTATCTTCTGCCAGAGTTCGTACTCGGTACGCTTCACTACCTCGCTCTCGGGGTCTGATGATATTTTTTCGAGGATACGGTCTATTTTTTCTATTTCCAAGTCGATAATATCGTCCATAATACGCTGAGCGTAGCGTACATGCTTGCGGAAAAGTTCGAAATTGAAGTTAGCCATCGCCGTGAAAGGATTCTCTACATACGAATAGAGGTTCACTGCCAGCAATCGACAGCTATCGTACGGACAGAGCGGTATCTCTCCGCAAGGGTTGGTAGATACGGTCTTGTATCCCAAGTCGGCATAGCAGTCGGGGACAGACTCGCGTATGATAGTATCCCAAAACAACACGCCCGGTTCTGCCGATGCCCAAGCATTGTGAATGATTTTATTCCAAAGCTTTTTGGCATCTATCTTTACCGAAAACGTGGGGTTGGGCGAGTCTATCGGATATTGCTGCGTGTATGGTTTACCGCTTTCGACACAACGCATAAATTCGTCGTCGATTTTGACGGATATGTTGGCTGCGGTGATTTTGTTTTGTTCGAGTTTTGCGTCTATAAACTTCTCCGAATCGGGATGTTTGATAGATATAGACAACATCAGAGCACCGCGACGACCTCCCTGTGCCACCTCGCGCGTGGAGTTCGAATAACGCTCCATAAACGGCACGATACCTGTGGAGGTAAGAGCCGAATTGTTTACGGGCGAGCCTTCGGGGCGTATCGCCGACAAGTCGTGCCCTACCCCGCCGCGACGTTTCATAAGCTGCACCTGCTCTTCGTCTATCTTTATGATAGCTCCGTAAGAGTCCGAAGAGCCGTCTACACCGACCACAAAACAGTTGGACAACGACGAAACCTGAAAACTATTGCCGATGCCAGTCATCGGTCCTCCCTGAGGTACAATGTATTTGAATTTGTCGAAAAGTTCGAACAGTTCGTCCTCCGACATAGGATTCGGATACTTAGCCTCGATACGGGCTATTTCCCGTGCCATACGTAGATGCATATCTTCGGGCGACTTCTCGTACAGATTGCCTGCCGAGTCTTTGAGGGCATATTTATTTATCCACACTTGGGTAGCAAGTTCGTCGCCACAGAAGTATTCGTTAGTGGCTTTCTTTGCGTCTTCGACAGAAACTATCTGTTTTTGTTGCAGCTCTTCATTCGTGCTGAAAAAACCGTTTTGCATACAATATTTTGGAGTTTAATTGTTGTTATAAAATCGTAT
>CAJPNS010000134.1 GCA_905372135.1 Porphyromonadaceae bacterium
CGTTTAACGTTTTGCTATAAAAGCACAAAAGTACAAAAAAAGATTAATCTTGTGATATATAGTCGGCTAAAAATTTCTCGACTGCTATCTTTATGGATTTCAGGCCGATAGTCGATATATCGATACTATCAATCGGTATAAATTCGGCACTCTCGACATCGTCTTTCGCTATCGGCTTCGAGAAGTCGGCTACCTGTACCAGATAAAACATATCGAGCGTACGGACGTTGAAGCCCGAGTAGTAATACTCGTTTGGGATAGAAAAAAGATATCTAAAGCTCTCTACTTCAAATCCCACCTCTTCGTAAACCTCTCTTGCGATAGCCTCTTCGGCAGTTTCGCCCGGGTCGACAAACCCACCGGGCAAGTCCCAAGTGCCTTTGGCTGGGTCGTTGGCGCGTCGGCATAGGAGCAATCTGTTGTCGTTGTCGACTACGAAAGCAGCTACTGCCGATACCGCATTCAGATAGTACTTGAAGCCACACCGAAGACACTGCTTCGACTTCTCGTCGCTCTCGACGAATCTGTCTGAGCCGCAAGCAGGGCAATATTTAAACTTATCCAATAGATGCATATTATACTTATATTTAAGGATATACCCCGACAAAATACGAAAAAAACTCAAACAAGTTGAGTTTTTTACAGTTATCTTGTCCTTTATCGAATAATTACTTTTTTGCCTTCGATACTCTATCTTTGTAACGGCTCATAAACTTATCTACACGTCCTGCCGTATCGACAAGTTTCGACTTACCGGTATAGAACGGGTGAGAAGTGTTAGAAATTTCGAGCTTTACCAAAGGGTACGTTACCCCATCGATGTCGATGGTTTCTTTCGTAGCTATAGTAGAACGAGATATGAAAACGTCGTCGTTCGATACATCTTTGAAGGCTACGGGACGATAACTTTCGGGATGAATTCCTTTTTTCATTTTTACTTTTAGTTTTTTATATATAAATACTTTATGCGGAGAAAGAGGGATTCGAACCCCCGGACCTGTTACAGTCAACGGTTTTCAAGACCGCCGCAATCGACCACTCTGCCATCTCTCCGTAATTGGAAGTGCAAAGGTAATACTTTTTTTTGATTACGTGCCTTAAAAGCACAAATTTGTACGCGTATATTTTTATTCCTTCGTACATACTCCGCTATAATCGAGTAAATATCGAAAGTAGGCTCCCACAGGCAGCCAGAAATCAAGAATCTTTCGTCGCTGTGGTATCGTTGGTATTTGTTATCTCTATGAAATCGAAGGTCTCTTTGTTTTGTTGCTCTTCTTCGGTGCTGATTATTAGGTCGGTATCGTTTGTTTCTGTCTCTTTGTCTGTCGGCTCTTGCGGTGTATCTGTATTATTTTCCGTAGATTCGTCTTTCTCCTCTATTTTGCGCGACATTCCGAGTATAAGCCCAAATAGCATACCCATTACCATTATCGAGGTACCGCCCTTGCTTATAAGAGGTAGCGTCTGCCCTGTAACAGGCAATAGTCCCACATTTACAGCGATATGCACAAATGCCTGAAATACTATCAGCGTAACGGCTCCCACTATCACTACCGCCTGAAATACGGTATCTACCTTTCGTATCAAGACTCCTCCTCGCCACAATAGCCACAGATACAGGAATATAACTCCCAATCCTCCGATAAAAGTACCGTATTCCTCTACTATCATAGCAAAGATAAAGTCTTTCGAAACCTCTTGTAGTCTGTTGCGCCATACGCTATTACCTGGAGCTACACCTATTTTGCCGTCGTATATTGCAGATTTGGCGTATATTACTTGGTCGTATTGGCGTATGATAGCCCACTTCTCGGTGTTACTATCCGATTTTTGCCATTGTTCTACTATATCTATGTGATTTCTAAAGCGTCCAGCCCACGTCTCGAAACGGAATTTGCCCAAAATGCTCGATACGCCACCGTCGGTCTTAGGCACTACTGTGGCTACTACCGAAAGTAATATAATACCGACGATGGGCACACCTACGAAAATAGCTATATTACGCCAAGGTACTGCCCCTACGATAAGCATTATAAGTATGGGAATGAATATGATAATAGCCTGCGACAGATTCATAGGAAGAATAAGCCCTACCGTAGCCCACACCACGAAACAAAATATTTTGAACCAACGCTTTAGTACCTCTTCGTTTCGAAATTCATCGACAAAAAAGGCTGTTACCACTATCAGTGCAAACTTCACAAACTCAGATGGTTGGAACAGTCCGCCCAGACTTCGAGCCGCTCCCTGATGCATCGAACCCGCCAGTAGCAAGTAACCCAATAGCGCTATACAAAAAAATAGCAGTATAAAAGAGAAAAACTTTATACTCCTCAGTGGCAACGAATAGACTGCCAGCAGAGTACCGAACCCCACGGCTATAAAGGCAACGTGCCTCAATATCTGTCCTGCGGCTCTACCCGAACCGCTTATAGCATCTGAGGAGGCGCTAAATACGGCTACTATCGATACCACACACAGCAGCAGGTATATAGTCCAGATAATAGGGTCTCCTTTGAAATAACGTCTGAAAAAATTGTTCACCTTGCTACGATATTAATAGATAGTAATGCTCGATTTGTATAAAAGAGTATAATGGTTTATGTGGTTGATAATCATAGGTTAAACACGAGTTTATCTGTGTGCCGATTATCGCAGGCAAAGGTACTGAAATTTTCCGTACTTGTGCCAAGTGCAGATTATTGAAATCTAATGTGGTACCGCAATTTGTTTATAACACTGTAATTCACACTGTTGTATGAAGCCCGATGATAGCTGCATATATAAAAAAGAGTACCTCTTTTTTATGTAGAGATACTCATGAAAATGTATATACCTATGTATAATAGATTTATATCTTTTTTACTATTATACTTGCATTGTGTCCGCCGAAACCGAAAGTATTCGATAGTGCAGCTCTTACTGTTCGTTTCTGAGCGGTATTGAATGTCAGGTTCAAGCTGTAGTCTATATTTTCGTCTATGTCGTCGTTGGCATGGTTGATAGTGGGCGGTACGATATCGTTTTGTACCGATAGTACCGATACTATAGCCTCTACCGCTCCGGTAGCTCCGAGCAGGTGCCCGGTCATAGATTTTGTAGCACTGATATTTAGCTTGTAGGCATGTTCGCCGAATACGCTCTTTATAGCTTTGAGCTCCGATATATCGCCGAGAGGTGTCGATGTGCCGTGTACGTTAATATAGTCTATATCCGACGGTTGCATTCCGGCGTCTTCGAGTGCGTTGAGCATTACCATTTTTGCACCATATCCATCGGGGTGTGGAGCAGTAAGATGGTGAGCGTCGGCACTGAGACCTCCGCCGACAATTTCGGCGTATATCTTAGCACCGCGAGCTTTGGCGTG
>CAJPNS010000135.1 GCA_905372135.1 Porphyromonadaceae bacterium
GTTGCCCACCCCGAAGAGTCCGAACCGAATGATATAAAACATTGATTTTTAATAATTAAAAACACAAATACAACACAACAATCGATGTCTGACGACAATAATCAAGGGAAAATACTTCGTACTGAGCGTCTGTTTAAAACCTACGGTAAACGCACAGTAGTAAACGACGTTTCTATCGAGGTACGTCAGGGCGAGATAGTGGGGTTGCTCGGTCCGAACGGAGCGGGTAAGACTACAACGTTCTATATGACAACGGGGCTCGTTACGCCAAACTCGGGCAAGATATTCCTTAACGACTTGGATATAACCGATTATCCGGTGTATCGTCGTGCTCAATCGGGGATAGGTTATCTTGCACAGGAGCCGTCGGTATTTCGCAAACTTTCGGTAGAAGACAATATAAGAGGCGTGTTGGAGATGACCAAATTCTCGAGGCAGAAGCAGCGCGATAAGCTCGAAAGCCTCATTACCGAGTTTCACTTGGAACACGTTCGCAAAAACATAGGCGATCGCTTGTCGGGTGGCGAACGCCGACGTACCGAGATTGCTCGTTGTCTGGCTATTGAGCCCGACTTCATTATGCTCGACGAACCATTTGCCGGTGTAGACCCGATAGCCGTTCAGGACATTCAGGATATTGTGTGGAGTCTGAAAGACAAGAATATAGGTATCCTTATTACAGACCACAATGTAGATGAGACACTTGCTATTACCGACAGGGCTTATCTGCTTTTCGAAGGTAAGATACTATTCCAGGGTACACCGGAGCAACTGGCAGATAACGAGACTGTCCGCAACAACTATCTCGGACGCGACTTCGAGCTGAAGAAGAAAACCCGTATTTAGCTTGTATTCAATTACGAGTTCAACGTTCCGTCGTTCATACGAGGTATTTGGGCGGAGTGGTTTGCCACTGAGAAGTAATTTGTAATTTTTTTCTGCAGAATACAAAAAAATGTTATCTTTGTTGCCTTGTGTTTAATCTTATGGTGTAGTCTTATTTTATGGAAAAAGTATAGAACGCCAAGCCTCAACATAAAATGATAAACGATTAGGATATAGAGTGTTTGTTAGTGAGATAATATAAACAAATAAAACAATAATACATTATGTATACAAATACAAGAAAGAGAGTAGCCCTCATAGTACTGGGGCTTATGGTGGCGAGTAGCACCCTCATAGCACAGCAGTACTACGATTTCAAAGTAGGGCAGCTATACTATAAAATCACAGATACGGTAAACCGTAAGGTAGCTGTGGTACCTGAACGCTTCAACATTCCATACTATTCTGACAAACCCACAGGAGCTGTAGCTATTCCTGCTACGGTGGTGAATGGTAGTAATACATATAGTGTAACGAGTATCGGAGAGAGTGCTTTTGAGAGTTGTAGCGGACTTACATCCATAGATATTCCGAACAATGTAACGAGTATCGGACGGTATGCTTTTTATTGTTGTAGCGGGCTTACTTCTATCAGTATACCAAACAGTGTAACGAGTATCGGACGGAATGCTTTTTCTTACTGTAGTGAGCTTACCTCTATCTCTATATCAAGTAGTGTAACGAGTATTGATTTAGAGGTTTTTTCCTATTGTAGCGGACTTACATCTATCACTATTCCAAACAGTATAACAAGTATCGGATATGGCGCATTTTCCTATTGTAGCGGACTTACATCTATCGCTATACCAAGCAGTGTAACGAGTATTGGATATGGCGCTTTTTCCGGCTGTAGCGGACTTACTTCTATTTCTATTCCGGTAAGTTGTGAAGCGAGTATTGGAACGGGGGCTTTGGCTGGTTGTACTGGTATTACCTCTATTACTATACCAAACAGTATCACAAGTATTGGAAAGAGTGCTTTTTCCGGTTGTAGCGGACTAACCTCTATCACTATACCAAACAGTATAACAAGTATTGGAGAGAATGCTTTTTCCTATTGTAGCGGACTAACCTATATCACTATACCAAGCAGTGTAACGAGTATCGGACGGTATGCTTTTTATAGTTGTAGCGGACTAACCTCTATCACTATACCAAATAGTGTAACGAGTATTGGAGAGAGGGTTTTTTCCGGTTGTAGCGGACTAACCTCTACCACTATACCAAACAGTGTAACGAGTATTGGAGCGAGTGCTTTTTCCGATTGTAGTGGACTTACCTCTATCACTATACCAAATAGTGTAACGAGTATTGGAGCGAGTGCTTTTTCCGATTGTAGTGGTCTTACCTCTATCACTATACCATGCAGTGTAACCAAAATTGTGGGCGGTACCTTTTCCTATTGCAGCAACCTAACCTCTATCACTATACCAAATAGTATAACGAGTATTGGAGAGAATGCTTTTTCCTATTGCAGCAACCTAACCTCTATCACTATACCAAGCAGTGTAACGAGTATTGGAGGGGAGGCTTTTTCCGGTTGTAGCGGACTTACATTAGTTGTTGTTGGTTGGCAGACGCCGCTTGCTATATCCCCAGATGTATTCAGATGGGTTACGTTGGATAGTGTAAAACTGATAGTACCTTCTGGTAAGAAAAACGTCTATCAAACAGCAGATGTATGGAAAGATTTTAACCCAATAGTAGAGGTCGGACCTATGAATTACATTGTTACCTATAGCCAATCGGTAGGTGGTACGTTTAAGGTAAAGAACGGTTCGCAAGAGATTGCCTCGGTCAGCATAGTAGATCATGGTACAGTACTTACCATCGAAGCAAGAGCTGCCGAACACTATAAACTCGATAGTATCCTTGTAAACGGCACTCGTATAGCAGGGCTTAGCTTTACGGTAACCGAAAATACGAATATCGAAGTCTTCTTCGGTAAACAGCGCTATGCCGTTACCTATAACAATCCTTCCGGCGGTAATATACAGGTAACAAAAGGTACGGATATAGTAGTATCGGGTGAAAATGTTGAGGAAGATACCGAACTTATCGTAAGGGCTACTCCCGACTCAGGATTCGTTCTTAATAGTCTTACTCTCAATGGGCAAGATATCGGTAACGGGTATACCTTCCGTATCGATAAGGCAGTGGATATAAAGGCGGTATTCGCTCCCGCCACTACGGCACTCGACGAGGCTGCCACCAAGCCGCTCGCCCTCTACCCGAACCCCGTGGCAGAGGTGCTATACCTATCGGCTACGGCTCGTACCATACGTATATACGATATGTACGGCACCGAAGTAGTCC
>CAJPNS010000136.1 GCA_905372135.1 Porphyromonadaceae bacterium
ATCTTATTCAGTGGCAGGTCGAAGAGCAAACCCTTAGTTCCTGCATATACGATGGCTATCTGTTTCTCGACAGGATAGGGTTTGTATTGCGGCTGCACGAGCAGGGTGGCGTTTTTGCGTCCTTTGTCGAGAGTACGCTTCGTAACCGGGTCCATATCGCCTCCGAACTTGGAGAACGCCTCCAATTCGCGATACTGAGCCTGGTCGGTTTTCAGAGTACCTGCAATCTTTTTCATCGCCTTTATCTGAGCGTTACCGCCCACACGCGATACCGATATACCCACGTTGATGGCAGGGCGGATACCTGCATTGAAAAGACCTGTCTCGAGGAATATCTGTCCGTCGGTAATGGAGATAACGTTAGTGGGGATATATGCCGATACGTCGCCCGCTTGTGTCTCAATTATCGGCAGAGCCGTCAGCGAGCCGCCGCCCTTGATTTTGTCTTTGAGCACCTCGGGCAAGTCGTTCATTTGGCGTGCCACATCGTCGTTGGCTATTATTTTAGCAGCTCTCTCGAGCAGACGCGAGTGTAGATAGAATATATCGCCCGGATATGCTTCGCGTCCCGACGGGCGACGCAATATCAACGATACTTCGCGGTATGCCACAGCCTGCTTCGACAAGTCGTCGTATATCACAAGTGCGTGTCTGCCCGTATCTCTGAAATATTCGCCGATAGCGGCTCCCGCAAACGGAGCATAGAACCGCAGTGCGGCAGGGTCTGATGCCGAAGCGGAGATGACGATGGTGTAGTCCATTGCTCCTTTCTCTTCGAGGATATTCACTATATTTGCCACCGTAGAGCCTTTTTGCCCGATAGCTACATAGATACAATATACGGGTTTGCCCGCCAGATAGTTGTCTCTCTGGTTGATGATGGTATCGATACCGATGGCAGTCTTTCCCGTCTGGCGGTCGCCTATGATGAGCTCGCGTTGTCCGCGACCGATAGGTATCATAGCATCGATGGCTATAAGCCCTGTTTGTAGAGGTTCGTTTACCGGTTGTCGGAATATTACGCCCGGAGCTTTGCGTTCCAGAGGCATCTCGAGCAGTTCGCCGTCGATAGAGCCTCGTCCGTCGATGGGCTGTCCCAGCGGGTTGATGACTCGTCCTACAAGCCCCTCGCCTGTGGGAATAGAGGCGATTTTACGAGTGCGTTTCACTATGTCGCCCTCCTTGATATTGGCGGTTGTACCGAGCAGCACTGCACCTACATTGTCTTCTTCGAGGTTCATCACTACGGCTCTCTCGCCGTTTTCGAACTCGAGCAGTTCTCCGCTCTCGGCGTTGCTCAGACCGAATATACGTACCACACCGTCGGATACTTGCAGAACACGCCCTACCTCCTCGAATTTTACTTTCGTATCGATGCCTTCGAGTTGCATTTTCAATACATCAGATACTTCACTTACTTTTATATTAGGCATAATGTCTTGTTTAATCTTTTAATTCTTTCCGAACAACCCGTAGCGCATTGCCTATTGTCCGTATTTTTCTTTTTTTGTTATTAAAATAAATCAATTCTATGCACGTCTATTAACTCTATCTACGCAATAATCCGAGCTTTATGTCGTTCAACTGACTACTTACCGAGGCATCGAGCCGCAGGTCTTCTATTTCGAGTACAAAACCGCCTATCATACGCTCGTCCGTACGGTTTTCGAAGTCTACCTCCTGGTTGTTTTGTGCCACGAGCCTCTCCAATGCTTTGCGTGCCTCGTCGCTTATCGGTGAAGCACTATGCAGCCTTACCGACACTATATTCTTGGCTTTTTTGTATATATCTTCGTACATCAAAGCTATCGGGTAGGCATAGTCTACACGGTCGTTGTCTACTATCAGTTGCAGCACTCTCAGACACTCGGGCGATATGTTTTCGCCTGCGGCAGCCTGCAGCACAGCGAGTTTCTTCGGTTTCTCCAACGTGGGGTTGTCCAACAAATCTCTCATCTGCGGCAACGACAGAAAACTCGCCGCCAGAGTCCGAAACTCTCGGTACAGCGTGGTCTCCGCCTTGTTTTCGGCAGCATATTCGTATATCGCCTTTGCGTAACGAGTAGAAATCTTACTGAATTGTATCATCTCTTTTATGCGGCAGATTGAGCTTCTGCTATCAACTTATCGACAAAAGCACGCTGCTCTTCGCTGCGGTCGAGTTGTTTTCTCATTATCTTCTCGGCAATGGCTATCGACATCTCGGCAATGGCGTTGTTTATGTCGTTCATTGCCTTCTCTTTCTCTTTCTCGATAGCGAGCTTGCTGTCGGCAATCATACGGGCAACCTCTTCCTGTGCCTGTTGCTTTGCCTCGGCTATTATCTTTGCCTTTATCTCGGTTGCTTCTTTGAGTATGCGTACCTCTTCTTCTCTACTGTGTCTTATAATGTTTTCGCTCTCTTTTACTATCCCTGCAAGTCGCTCATTGGCAGCTTTTGCCGAGTTGAGCGAGTCGTCGATGAACTTCTTGCGTTCGTCGACCTTATTGACTATGATAGGAAAACCGAACTTGGCAAGTAGGAAAAACACTATGCCGAAGCAGACAAGCATCCAGAATAATAGCCCAATATCGGGTGTCAATAAACTCATATCTTTCAATTTTTAATGAATAAAAACCAAAAACTCAATAGCTTTAGGACAAGACTTCGCTATGTACTCCGCTCACTATGAGCAAAGACACACCTTGTCCGCAACTATCTGTCTGTCGGTACTATACGATTAAAGTATAAATCCGCAAACTGCAATGGCAAAAAGAGCGGCACCTTCGATAAGAGCGGCACTAATAATCATATTGGTGCTGATATTACCAGCTGCTTCGGGCTGACGTGCGATACCTTCCATTGCACTCTGACCGATTTTACCGATGCCAAGTCCTGCTCCTATAACAGCCAGGCTTGCTCCCAATGCGGCTCCAAACTTCATAACTCCGGTAGCCATTGTGGCTTGTAATAAAATAGATAATAACATAATACTTTTTATTTTTTAA
>CAJPNS010000137.1 GCA_905372135.1 Porphyromonadaceae bacterium
GAAAGTAACCTCACGCAACGGACAAGCTCCGCTCTCGGGTAATGTGATAACGGAAGCACGCATAGACTTCGACCAAACCACAAACCAGACTTTGGTTTCGATGAAAATGAATTCGGAAGGTGCAGCTATCTGGGCTCGTCTGACGAAAGCAAATATCGGTAGAGCAATAGCAATATCGCTCGACAATTATATTTACTCATATCCTGCTCCTTCTGAACAGATTACCGGCGGCCAGTCGCGAATATCGGGCAGATTTACTCCCGAAGAAGCCAAAGACTTGGCTAACGTGCTCAACTCGGGTAAGATGCCTGCTCCGGCACGCATCATTCAAGAAGACGTCGTAGGTCCTTCGCTTGGACAGACGGCTATCAACAACGGATTGATTTCGTTCGCGATAGCCTTGCTCATCATATTTATATATATGATGATGTATTACGGACTTATCCCGGGGCTTATCGCAGACTTGGTATTGATAGCCAATACGTTCTTTATGCTCGGTATACTTGCCTCGTTCAATGCTGTGCTCACACTACCCGGTATTGCCGGTATAGTGCTGACACTCGGTATGGCGGTCGATGCCAACGTGCTTATCTACGAACGTTGCCGCGAAGAGTTGGCGTTGGGTAAAAACCTCAAAAAAGCTGTCGAAGAAGGGTTTGGCAACGCTCTGTCGGCTATTCTCGACGGACAGGTTACAACGCTGTTGATAGGTATAATACTGTTTATATTCGGTACGGGTTCGGTGAAAGGTTTTGCCACGACGCTGGTTATCGGTATCTTTACTTCGCTCTTTACCGCATTGTTCTTCTCTCGTATGCTATTCGATACGCTATTGTCTCGCAACAGAGAGTGGAATATATCGTTTACCACGAATCTTACTAAAAATTGGTTCAAGGGTTTCCATTTCGATTTTATCGGAAAGAGAAAAATAGGTTATATCGTCTCTGCCTGCTTCGTAGTAGTGATAGTTGTCTCGTTGTTTGTCAACGGACTTAAACCCGGTATCGATTTCTCGGGTGGTAACTCGTACGTTATCCGTTTCGAACAGCCGATTAATGCCGACGATGTACGCGAAAAACTCTCGGACGCTTTCGAAGGTTATTCTCTGTACGTTATCACAATGGGAGAGGCAAATCAGATAAGAATATCGACTAACTTCGTGGACAACAAAGCCGAAGGCGACAACGAAGGTAAGATAGAGACAATACTGTACGAAAAACTAAAAGATTACCTCAATCCTGCCGTTACGAAAGAGATGTTTGTACATCGTTATGTCAATCGCGGTGGTAATTACGAACTTGCCAACTTGGAGCAGGGCGAAAACTACGGTATACAACAGTCTCAAAACGTAGGACCTACCATTGCTTCGGATATGATAAAGCGAGCTGCTTGGGCAATACTTCTGTCGTTGATAGTGATATTTATCTATATCCTGATAAGGTTCAAAAAGTATGCTTATTCGGTCGGTTCGGTAGCATCGCTGTTCCACGATGCCTTCTTTATGGTCGGTGTTTATACGCTGCTGTATAAAGTTATGCCGTTCTCGCTCGATATAGACCAGTCGTTTATCGCAGCTATTTTGACTATCATCGGTTACTCCATCAACGATACGGTGGTTATATTCGACCGTGTGCGTGAGAACCTTACGCTATTCCCGAAACGCGATATGAAGGAGCAGATGAACAACGCTCTGAATGCTACTCTGAGCCGTACGTTCTCTACTTCGTTCACCGTAATACTCGTGCTTTTGGCAATGTTTATCTTTGGTGGTGAAGTTATTCGAGGATTTATGTTTGCTCTGTTGATGGGTAGCTTGTCGGGTGTTTATTCGACTCTGTTCATCGCAGCTCCGTTGGCATACGATATTCAACGTAAAGAAAAATCGAAAATAAAAGCCATAAGCAAGTAATTTTTAATAGAAATAGAGTAAAAAGTCCTTGCCGTGATATTGGTTTATCGGGCAGGGATTTTTGCAAAATAATATGACAGACAATACTATAAGACAGCCTTTACGACGCGATTGTTTCGAGATAATGGCTCCCGTCGGCTCGTGGGAGAGCCTTGCCGCCGCACTAAAAGCGGGAGCGAACTCCGTATATTTCGGCATCGAGGGTCTGAATATGCGAAACCATTCGGCAAACAATTTCACTATCGACGACCTTAGCCGCATAGCCCATCTATGCCGTCAAAGCAACGTAAAGTCGTACCTTACGCTAAACACCATCATCTACGACGACGATACGGAGCTGATGCGTAATATAGTCGATGCCGTCAAACAGGCAGGTATAACGGCTGTAATTGCCTCCGATGTGGCGGCTATGATGTATGCCGTAGAACGCGACGTGGAGGTTCATCTGTCGACACAGCTCAATATTTCTAACGTAGAGGCATTGAAGTTTTATGCCCGGTTTGCCGATGTGGTGGTGCTTGCACGCGAACTGAACCTCGACCAAGTATATCATATCTACCGAGCTATCGAAGAGCAACAGATACGCGGACGACGTGGCGATTTGGTGAAGATAGAGATGTTTTGCCACGGGGCGTTGTGTATGGCTGTCTCGGGGAAGTGTTATCTGAGCCTGCACGAGAAAAATCGCTCGGCAAACAGAGGCAGCTGCAATCAGATATGCCGTCGGAGCTATACGGTCAGAGATACGTCGTCGGATATAGAATTGGAGGTAGACAACCAATATATAATGTCGCCCAAAGACCTTAAAACCATTCATTTCTTGAACAAGATGATAGATGCCGGCGTGCGGGTGTTCAAGATAGAGGGCAGGGCTCGCGGAGCCGAATATGTAAAAAACGTTGTGGAGGCTTACGACGACGCTATAAATGCTTATATAGAGGGCACGTTTACGGAAGATAAGATTGCCGGGTGGGATACGAAACTTGCCCGGGTGTTCAATCGCGGTTTCTGGGACGGCTACTATCTCGGGCAACGTTTGGGCGAGTGGACAAGT
>CAJPNS010000138.1 GCA_905372135.1 Porphyromonadaceae bacterium
GAAAAAGGCATTTTATTTAATAATCGCTATTATTACAATTATGACTGCGTGTAGAGGAAAACAGGAACAAAGAGTGAACCCGTTCTTCGAGGAATGGGGCGGCGAATTCGGCTTACCGCCGTTTGCAGAGATTACCGATGCGGACTATCGTCCCGCCGTATTGGAGGGTATCAGACAGCACGATGCGGAGATAAAGGCTATTATCGACAACCCCGATGCTCCGACGTTTGCAAATACCATAGAGGCGTACGACCACTCGGGACAGCTTTTGGGTAAGGTCGTCGGTGTGCTTTTCAACCTCAATTCGACCAACTCCAACGACTCGCTGAAAGCTATCGTGGAGTTTGCTCTGCCGCTACTGTCGGAGCATAACGATAATATATTTATGAACCCCGACTTCTTCAAACGAGTGGAGACAGTCTACAAAAACCGCGATAAGGAGCAACTAACCACCGAACAGCAGAGAGTACTCGAGGAGATTTATAAGCAATTCACCCGCAACGGCATCAACCTGCCTGCCGACAAACAGGCTCGTCTTCGGGAGCTAAACAAACAAATCGGTCTCTTGCAGCAGAAATTCTCTAACAATATGCTTGCCGAGACCAATGCTTTCACACTCGTAGTGGACAAGAAAGAAGACCTGTCGGGATTGCCCGAAGGCGTCATAGAGGCGGCTGCCGACGAGGCGAAAGCCACAGGCAACGAAGGCAAGTGGGTGTTTACGCTGAAAAATCCGAGTTATGTGCCTTTTATGCAATATGCAGACAATAGAGAGCTTCGCGAAAAAATGTTCCGTGCATACTCTATGCGGGGCAACAACAACAATGCAAACGACAATAAGCAGGTGATACTCGACCTGATGAAGCTGCGTATAGAAAAAGCTTCGCTGCTGGGATATAATACGCCTGCCGATTTTTTCCTCGACAACTCGTTGGCAAAGACCCCCGACAATGTTTATAAGTTACTGAACTCTATTATGCCCGTAGCTCTGAAAAAAGCCAAAAGCGAGGTGGTAGAGATGCAGAAAATAATCGACCGACAGAAAGGAGGATTCAAGCTACAGCCTTGGGATTGGGCATATTATGCCGAAAAACTAAGAAAAGAAAAGTACGACCTCAACGAAGACGAAGTCAAACAATACTTCAAAATGGAGAATGTTCGCCAAGGAGTATTCGACTGTGCATCAAAGTTGTATGGTATCGGCTTCGAACCAATCAAAGATGCTTCCATCTATTATCCCGAAGTAGAGGCATTTAAGATTACAAACAAGGCAGACGGGTCTTTGGTAGGTATCTTGTACACAGACTATTATCCGCGCGACAGCAAACGTGGCGGTGCGTGGATGAACAACTTCCGCGACCAAGAGGTGATAGCAGGCAAAGATATTCGCCCTATTATAGTAAATGTGGGTAACTTTACCAAACCGACTACCTCGAAGCCTTCGTTGCTCACTACCGATGAGGTAGAGACTATGTTTCACGAGTTTGGACACGCTCTGCACGGCTTGCTGTCGAGGTGCAACTACCGTACGGTGAGCGGCACCAATACTCCTCGCGACTTTGTGGAGATGCCCTCGCAGATAAACGAAAACTGGGCTTTCCAACCCGAGGTACTCAAGACCTATGCCAAACACTACAAAACGGGCGAGGTCATACCCGACTCTTTGGTACGGAAGATAAACACCACAGCTACATTCAACCAAGGGTTTATGACTACCGAGCTGGTAGCAGCGGCTCTGCTCGATATGAAGTGGCATACGCTCAAATCAGTAGACGGTATCGATGTCATAGCGTTCGAAAACCGAGCTGTCAAAGAGATGGGACTTGTAGACGAAATCATTCCCCGTTACCGTTCTACATACTTCAACCATATTTTCAACTCCGGTTACTCTGCCGGTTATTACGCATATCTGTGGTCTGAGATGCTCGAGAAAGATGCTTTCGAGCTATTCCGACAAAAGGGCATATTCGATGAGGCGACAGCTAAGTCGTTCAAAGAAAATATCTTAGAAAAAGGTTCGTCGGACGACCTGATGAAACTATACCGACAGTTCAGAGGACAAGACCCGTCGATAAAACCGATGTTGCAAGCAAGAGGACTATTGCAGTAGACAGCGACATTTATTGTTTAAAATATACAAAGGGCAATGTTTTTTCAAAAACTTGTCCTTTTTTCTTTGAAAACTTGCGTTTGTATGAAAAAAGTTATATTTTTGTAGTCTCGATATTTTCGAAAAAAACCATCTATTCACTTCATAATGTAAGCAATAAACGAATTAATTATATTATCAATTTATAAAACTTTCAATATTTATGAAATCTACAGTTACAAGATTATTGGTATTGAGTATATCGTTGGTGTTTGCTATCGGTATGTGGGCACAAGACCCTATTGCATTCCGTCCGTACTATTGGAACGGATTCGAAAATGCTACCGAAAACGCAAACTGGACAATGGTATCAGACAATAGCAACCCTCTTAACAAATGGGTTGTAGGTAGTGCTATGAGCAGTATCAGTACTAATTCTACAAAACTGCTTTATGTATCGTACGACAACGGTACAAGTGCAGGATTCAACGGTAATGGTTCTACTGTCATTATGGCGTATAGAGACTTCACTATACCGGCAGGAGGCACATACTCTTTCTATCTCGACTATAAGCACAAAGCCGAGGTGGGCGACTCCCTATTCATCTGTTGGGTCGACGACCCGAACGTCAATATCCCCACCACGACGACAGGAGTATTGCCTTCGTGGGTGAAGCAGTATGCAAAAACGATTGACGTCACCTCAAACTATTGGAAAGTTAGCTCATTTACGGTATGCGGTGGCTCTACGGGTAAGTTGGTTTTCGTCTGGAAAAAGAATAATCCCTCTTCGAGTGTAAACAATATCCCTGCCGAAA
>CAJPNS010000139.1 GCA_905372135.1 Porphyromonadaceae bacterium
TGTTCGAATTGTGGCAGAAGAGCGACTTTGCGGGCAAGGGCTTCAAGGTGGTCGATAAAAACAAGATACTCCTTACCGAGCCCACCGCTACGATAGAACGCCTTGTCTTACAACCCGAAGAGCTCTACCTGCTCGAAGCCGAAGTAAACTTCTTCACTCAGGAGAAACCGGAAAATAATGAGTTTGTGTTCGATATAGCCGAGTATATCGACGACGAAAATGAAGGCAAAGAGCTTATAGGTGGCGAGACCTACATCGCTATCCGCAACCCTGAAAGAGACTCTTACTTCAAGGCAAAGGCTGTGGACGACAAGACTGTACTTCCGGCAGAGCCTGTGTCGTTCAGGGCAGAGCCGATAAGCGAAGATGCCGTATACACGTGGTTCGACCAAAAGGGCGATACCGTAGCTCACGGCTTGAACCTCACCGTAACTCCGACTTCGACTCAGCACTACAAGCTCGAAGTAGTAGCCACTGCCGACGGCTTCAAAGACTACGACTCGGTACGTGCCACTGTTCGCAACGGAGCGATAGTATCTTTATCGCCTAATCCGACAGATAATCAGCTTACCATCACATATCGTCTGGCAGCAGGTATCACTAACGCCACGATAGAGATAAGCGACGTACAAAACCTTAGCGTACAGTCGTATCCCATTGCGGCAACAGCTACCGCAAAAACGGTATCGCTTGCAGGTCTTACCACCGGCACCTACGTGGTGAAACTCATCATAAACGGTGAGACTGTAGATACTCGGCAGGTGATAAAAAATTAAAGGACAGGCAACTATAATTAATTAACAAAAAGCAGGTTACTCACCAAGAGGGGTAGCCTGTTTTTTTCTCAGACAGCAATAATTATCTTATAACTTTATGGGTTGAACTTTTATTTAAAAATCGATATTCCGACAAAAAACATTACCTTTGCTCACAGATAA
The DNA here is from genome assembly GCA_905372135.1 of Porphyromonadaceae bacterium. Classification (GTDB taxonomy): domain Bacteria; phylum Bacteroidota; class Bacteroidia; order Bacteroidales; family Paludibacteraceae; genus F0058. The sequence continues at coordinate 939 of CAJPNS010000139.1, forward strand.
AATTTTCGATAGCGTACGAAACGCTAAGTTCTTTTTTAAGTAAAAAATATGTCATTGAGAAGGGTTGTTATCGTCGTACTTATATTGTCGGCATTGGCTATATTGATTTTCAGTATACGGTTCAATGGCAAGCTACGCGATGCCCTCTGCTCGGAGATAGTAATCGAGATACGAAACGAGAAAACCTATTCGTTCGTCTCGAAGCGGGCTGTAAAGGAGGCAATCGAGAAAGCGGGGCTGCAAGTGGTAGGGCAACGAATCGAAGATATAAAGCTCGATAAGATACGATCGGTAATAGAGAAAAACCCATATATACTCTCGGCGCGGTGTTACGTCTCGAAGGCAAATAAATTGTATATCGATATCGAAGAGCGGCAGCCGATGTTTCGGGTAGTAAACTTCGACAACTACTTCGTCGATAGCCGACGAGTAATGCTCGAAAACCCTATCGCGATACCGACCTATCTGCCTATCGTAAGTGGTACTGTTACAAAGACTTTCGCTCGTAACGAGCTATTCGATTTCGTGGCATACATACAAGCCGACGAGTTTCTGTCGAAGCTTATACAACAGATATATGTCTCGCAGAATCTGAATATCGAGCTTATTACAGCCCTCGGCAATCAGGTGATAAAGGTAGGGCGTATCGGCAAAGACAGTGGTTTCGAAGCGCGCTTGAGGCGGCTGAAAAGCTTCTATCTATCGAAAACACTCAACCACATCGGTTGGGACAAATACACTGCTATCGACCTGCGATTCGACAAGCAGATAGTATGCAAGAGATAAAAAAACTAAATATTGCGTTGTTCAATAATATATATAAATGGATAAGAAACTAATAGTAGCAGTAGATGTAAGCAATAATACTTTATCTGTGGCGGCAGCGTATAAGTCTCCCGACCGTCGTATCGACATAGTCGATTATCGGCGACAACCCATAGATATAGACACCTCCAACGGTATCATACACAACCCGAATAATATTTTGAGTCGGCTCAACGATTGTATGCAAGACATCGAACGCCATCTCAACCTAAAGATAGGGCGGTATTATCTCGGCATAGAGCCACATACGCTCCGCAGCGAGACGAAACAACTTTCGACTACTTCTGCAGGTAACGACATATCGCAGACCATCAATCGCCTTACAGAAGAAGCGAAAAACACATACTCACACGACGAACGTTCGTTTCTTTGCTCGTATCCTTTAGAAACCTATTGGGGAGCCACAGTAAAAGGCGACTTCCTGATACTCTCGCTCGCCGACGAGGTAAAGACACAAATCGACAAAATATTTGCCAATCTATCTACCGAACGCAAAGCAATAATGCGTGTAGCTCCTACTGTAGAGGCCGATACCTTTGTTGCAGAGAGTCGTAAGGGCGAAGGCGTACTATTTGTAGACTTCGGCGGCGAGGTAACATCGTTTGCACTGTACAAAGACCAGTTTCCGCGTCTGGTAGGGGTACTTCCTCTCGGTGGCCGACATATAACGAACGATATTTCGGCTCGATTCGACTTCGACTTCGCTATCGCCGAAAAAGCCAAGATTCAATTAGGATTCTCATCGACTGCCTTCTTAGAAGGGGAAAAAAAGTTTATATTAGACTCCAAATCGGAAGTAAGTACAGAGTATTCGAAGACCGAACTTGCCGAAACCATCGAAGCAAGGCAATGCGAGATTATAGACTTTATTCTCAAAGAGATAGATTTTAGAGACTTGAAGTCATCTTATGAGTCGATAGTTGCAGTGGGCAATGCCACAAAACTCCGTAAATTCAAAGAATTGCTCGAAAAGCAGACAGGCAAGCCGGTAGATATTGTTGGTAGTACCCTCAGATACGATGACAAAGAGATAAACAATCCTTTACTTACTGCGATGCTTGAGCGTGCCGAAGACGATTGTACGGCAGCCGAGAAACCTGCTACACCAATAG
>CAJPNS010000140.1 GCA_905372135.1 Porphyromonadaceae bacterium
CATCATATATCGATAAAAAAGCTATTAAGTCAATAAAAAAAATTATCTTTGCCGATACAAAGCAAAAAACCAAATTTTAATCATCAAAAATCAAATTAAAGTATGAAAAGAAACGTAATTATCATTGGTGCCGCAGGCAGAGATTTCCACAATTTCAACACCTTTTTCCGCGGAAACAAAGACTACAATGTAGTAGCATTCACAGCCAATCAGATTCCCGACATCGACGGACGTAAATATCCGACCGAGCTCGCAGGCAAAGAGTACCCCGCAGGTATCCCCATCGTAGCAGAAGAGGAGCTGCCCGCACTCATCAAAAAGCACAAAGTAGACGTGTGTGTCTTCGCATATTCAGACGTACCCTACAATCGCGTAATGGGCGTAAGTGCAATAGTAAACGCTGCCGGAGCCGACTTTTGGCTGCTCGGTACGAAAGATACTATGATAAAATCTACCAAACAGGTAATCGCTATCGGTGCTACCCGTACCGGTTGCGGCAAGTCGCAGACATCGCGTCGTGTGATAGAGATACTCGTCGGTATGGGACTGAAACCTGTCGCAGTACGTCACCCGATGCCTTACGGCGACTTGGTAAAGCAGAAAGTACAACGTTTTGCTACTGTGGCAGACCTCAAAAAACATAAATGTACCATCGAAGAGATGGAAGAATACGAACCGCACGTCGTTACCAAACGTAACGTCATCTATGCAGGCGTAGACTACGAAGCCATACTCCGCCAAGCCGAAAAAGACCCCGACGGCTGCGACGTAATCATCTGGGACGGCGGTAACAACGACTTCCCGTTCTATCAGCCCGACCTTACTATCGGCGTAGTAGACCCGTTGCGTCCGAATGCAGAGGTATCGTACTATCCGGGCGAGGTAATGGCTCGTATATCAGACGTTATCTGTATCAACAAGATAGACTCCGCCACACTCGAAGACATCAATACCGTTCGCCGAAACATAGCCAAAATCAACCCCAAAGCTATAGTAATCGACGCTGCGTCTTACCTTACGGTAGATAAACCCGAACTCATAAAAGGCAAGAAGGTATTGGTAGTAGAAGACGGACCGACCCTTACTCACGGCGAAATGAAGATAGGTGCAGGTACTGTGGCAGCAATGAAACACGGTGCCGCCGAGTTGATAGACCCGCGTCCGTATACTGTCGGCAAACTGAAAGATACATTCAAAAACTATCCGGAAATAGGCGTATTGCTACCGGCTATGGGCTACGGCGACCAACAGGTAAAAGACTTGGAAAAGACTATCGCCAATACTCCTTGCGACGCAGTAGTTATCGGTACTCCGATAGATTTGGGCAGAATCATCAAAATAAAACAGCCGACGGTAAAAGTAGGTTACGAACTGCAAGAAATAGGTACTCCTAACCTCGAAGGCGTCCTCAAAGACTTCTGCAAGAAACATAAATTAAAAATCAAAAAATAAAATTTTTCTTACACAAAAAGTAAAATGAACATTCCAAGTAATTTAAAGTATTCGAAAGACCACGAATGGGTGCGTGTAGAGGGTGATACGGCTTATATCGGTATCACCGACTTCGCTCAGAGCGAACTGGGCGAGATAGTGATTGTCGATATTACGACTGAGGGCGAAACTCTGGATAGCGAAGCTGTATTCGGTTCTATCGAGGCAGTGAAAACGGTATCGGACTTGTTTATGCCCGTAGGTGGCGAGGTATCGGAAGTAAACCCGAAACTCGAAGACAACCCTGAGCTCGTCAATTCAGACCCTTACGGCGAAGGTTGGATGATAAAAGTAAAAATGACCGACCCGTCGGAAGTAGGCAGTCTGCTCGACGCCGAAGCTTACAAAGCTCTCATCGCATAACACCTTGCAGAGTCTTTTCGGAAACACAAAAACAAGGCTATCCTTTATGTGGGTAGCCTTGTTTGTATTCTCTTGTATCACGATTACTTACAGACCATATAAACAGAGAGATACCTCTTTGGAACAAAGACTATTCTTTCTCTTTCTATTTATCGTTGTAATGCCCGTATGCCGATAAAATTTTCACCACTCCCGACTCTCGGTTTACCTCATATATCAATCTGTGTTTCTTGTCTATACGTCTCGACCACATTTCGAGACTATCTCTCGATAATTTATACCACTTCAATTGTTCGGGTTTGCCTATACCTTTGAAAGGATTATTTTCTATATCGGAAAATAGTTGGTCTATTTTTTTTACAATTTTTACTTGACCATCTTTTTTATGCCTTATAATATCATTTTCGGCTGTTGGACTGACGAAAATATTGTACGTCATATCGAAAATAATTTATCGCGATATTCCTTTGTCAGAGGTTTCGGCTGGTCTCGACGAGCCTTTTCTATCTTAGCAGTAAACTCCTCTTTTGTCATTTTAGTATCATCTACCGCCGTACCTGTATCTTTTATAGAGAATATCCCCATATTTACCATACTCTCTATAATGTGTCTTATATTTTTGTTTCTGCCGTCATATTCGAGTGTTACGATTGCCATAATAGTACTTTCTTGAAATAGTTTTCTCTGCGAAGGTAGTAATTTTTTCTTATTTGAAAAAATAAGTTTCAATGGCAAGAAAACAAATTAGCTACTATCTCTTTAGAGATAAGTGTCTTTTAATCATTTTGGAGATGCACCAATATAGGCGTTTTCACGGAGTGTTTGTGAGACTATGTTTATGCTCTATTTATCCACTATTTCCCTTGTCCGAGTTTGTTTGCAAGCCAGCTCACATAGAAGAGCTGGAAGCTGTGGTATATCATTATCGG
>CAJPNS010000141.1 GCA_905372135.1 Porphyromonadaceae bacterium
GTATCGCAGAGTGCGGAATACACGGCGTAGCAATATCGTCGGCAATACTCGGCAGCAACGACTTCGAGGGTTGTACGAAAAAAATATTAAACGCACTCTCGGATAATCAATAGTATCTTTCACATTTTTACAAATAAAACCAATAAAACAAACCACAAAGTAATGCAGACATTGAAAATAGCAGACCGAACCTTCACCTCCCGACTCTTCACGGGGACGGGGAAGTTCTCGTCTAACGAACAGATGCGTAGGGCGATACTTGCCTCAGAGTCGGAGCTTGTAACGGTGGCACTGAAACGTGTCGAACTCGACGATACCAACGACGATATCTTGGCACACCTCCGCCACGAGCGTATCCACCTGCTACCCAATACATCGGGCGTACGCAATGCACGTGAGGCGGTCTTCGCCGCTCAGCTTGCACGCGAGGCGTTGCAGACCAATTGGATAAAACTCGAGATACACCCCGACCCCAAATATTTGCTACCCGACCCGATAGAGACACTGCGAGCTACCGAAGAGCTTGCTCGGCAGGAATTCGTCGTATTGCCATACATTCAGGCAGACCCCGTCCTGTGTAAACTGCTCGAAGGAGCGGGAGCGGCAGCCATAATGCCGCTCGGGTCGCCAATCGGAAGCAACCGCGGACTGAAAACACGCGAGATGCTCGAAATCATCATCGAGCAGAGCAACCTGCCCGTGGTGATAGATGCAGGCATAGGCTCTCCGTCCGATGCTGCTCTGGCGATGGAGATAGGTGCCGACGCCGTTCTGGTAAATACGGCTATCGCCGTTGCACGCAACCCCGTAGAGATGGCAGAAGCGTTCCGCTTGGCAGTGATAGCCGGCAGGATGGCTTTCGAGGCTAAGATGGGAGGAACGTCGAAATACGCCGAAGCATCATCGCCGCTGACGGCATTTTTGGATTGATTACATTTATTCTCAATATATACCAATGACTTTCTACGACTATATAAAGCCACTCGATTGGAACCGTACCACAGACGATATACTCTCGAAGACTGCCGACGACGTCCGCCATGCGATAGACAAACGTCACCGTAATCTCGACGACTTCGAAGCTCTGATATCGCCTGCCGCTCGTCCGTTTCTCGAAGAGATGGCTCGCGAAGCACGTCGCCAGACGCTCGAGCGTTTCGGCAACGTCGTACAGCTATATATCCCGCTGTATCTATCGAACTATTGCCACAATTCGTGCGTATACTGCGGCTTCAGCACAAGGAACAAGATAGCACGCAAGATGCTCACGCTCGACGAGGTAGCAGCCGAGGCGGAAGCTATCAAAAAGCTCGGATACAAGCATATACTGCTCGTCTCGGGCGACGCTCCAAGTAAAACCGATGCCCATTATTACAACGAAGTAATAAAAACGATAAAAAACGACTTCTCGCAAATATCGCTCGAGGTGCAGCCGCTCGAGACCGAAGAGTATGCGATGCTCCGAAGCACCAAGCTCGACTATGTCTGTATCTACCAAGAGACTTACAACGAAAGCCGATACCCAGTCTATCATACCGGAGGGCGAAAAGCAGACTTCCGTTACCGCCTCGAGACGCCCGACCGCATAGGCAAGGCAGGCATACACAAGATAGGTATAGGGGCTCTGCTCGGGCTCGAAGACTGGCGTACCGAAGCTCTCTATACCGCCACACACCTACGATACCTGCAGAAGACCTATTGGCAGACGCGATACTCTATATCGCTACCGCGTCTGCGACCGATAGTGGGCGGCTACGAACCGGCATCGCCTGTGAGCGATAGAGATTTGGTGCAACTCATCTGTGCCTACCGTCTGCTCGATAGAGACGTAGAAATATCGCTCTCGACCCGCGAGAGTGCCGAGTTTCGCGACAACGTCTTCCCTCTGGGGATAACCTCTATGAGTGCCGGCTCGAGTACGGAGCCGGGCGGATATGCCAATACGGAGCATCGCCTCGAACAGTTCGAAATCAACGACAGCCGCTCGCCCGAAGAGTTCGCCAAGGCTCTACGAGCCAAAGGATACGAAGCCGTATGGAAAGATTGGGACGTATGGATGTAACCGATTCTTACAGAGACGATAGATACCACCGCCAGACATCGCTCGAAGCCATAGGCGTCGATGGACAACATAAGCTGCGGAAAGCAAGGGTCTTGGTAGTAGGAGCAGGCGGGCTCGGGTCGCCGCTGATAGAGTACCTCGCCGCAGCGGGAGTGGGCAGTATCGGTATCGTCGACGACGATACGGTATCCGTGAGTAACCTTAATAGACAGATTCTATACGATATGTCGCAGGTAGGTAAACCGAAAGCCAATTGTGCAGCAAATGTAGTAAGGCGGATTAACCCCGACTGCAAGGTACAGGCATATCGTATGAGGCTGACCGACAGCAACGCAAGCGATCTATTCGGCAAGTACGACGTAATAGCAGACTGCACCGACAACTTAGCGACACGCTACGTGATAGACCGACACACAAAAGCACTCGGTATCCCGTTCGTACACGGAAGCCTATGCGAGTTTGAGGGACGAGTTGCCGTTTTCAACTACAAGGGCGTCACGTCGTACGCCGACCTATTCCCGTTCGATGCCGACGAGGTAGCAAACTTTACTCAACCGACAGGTATCTTGGGAGCATTTGCGGGAGTAGTGGGCACTATCGAAGCATTGGAGACCGTAAAGGTCATACTCGGCAAACCTACTCTTGCAGACCGTATACTACTCATCGACGGACTTTCGCTCAGATTCGAGACGATAAAGACATCGCTCTAATCGTTTAAACG
>CAJPNS010000142.1 GCA_905372135.1 Porphyromonadaceae bacterium
TTTTCTTATGTCAAGATAAGAAAAGTATGTGGGTTTGGGCAACGCCCAAGACAAACCCCATTTCAACAATTCAACGCTTACACGCTTCAACAGTTGAACGATTAAACGCTTACACGCTTACACGATTAAACAAAAAAATATTACCTTTGCATTTAATTTCCGCCAATAGAGATTTTAATTTTTAAAATATAAGTGTTCTAATAATATGAGAATTATCGTTTTAGCAAAACAAGTGCCCGACACTCGAAATGTGGGCAAAGATGCTATGAAAGAAGACGGCACTATCAACCGCGGTGCACTGCCGGCTATCTTCAATCCCGAAGACTTGAACGCATTGGAACAAGCCCTTCGCATAAAAGACAAGTTTCCCGGCACTACCATAACAATGCTCACGATGGGTCCCGGACGTGCCGCCGAAATCATCCGTGAGGGAATGTTCCGAGGAGCCGACAACGGATACCTGCTTACCGACAGAGCTTTTGCCGGTGCCGATACCTTGGCTACCTCTTACGCTCTGAGTATGGCTATCCGCAAGATAGGCGACTTCGACCTCATCATAGGCGGACGCCAGGCTATCGACGGCGACACGGCTCAGGTAGGACCTCAGGTAGCCGAGAAGCTCGGTCTGCCGCAGGTAACATACGCCGAGGAGATAATGAAGATAGAGAACTCCAAGATTACCATTCGCCGCGGCATAGCAGGCGGAGTAGAGACGGTCGAAGCTCCTATGCCTCTACTGATTACCGTCAATGGCTCGGCTGCCGAGTGCCGCCCGCGTAATGCAAAACTTGTGCAGAAGTACAAACGTGCTCTGGGCGTTCAGGAAAAAGCCGAAATAACCAAGGCTGGTCAACCCCTGCCTTACGAGGACGATTACAAGCAATTCCCATACCTTAATATCGAGGAATGGAGTGTGGCAGATGTAGACGCCGATGTGGTGCAATGTGGGCTTTCGGGCTCGCCGACAAAGGTAAAGACCATACAGAATATTGTTTTCCAAGCCAAAGAGAGCAAAGTGATTTCGTCTGCCGATGGCGAGATAGACGATTTGATGAAGGAACTGATAGAGAACCATACTATCGGTTGATTTTTACGGCATTATTTAATTTATTCAGAAAAAAACAGAAAAGAATATAATGAACAATCTATTTGTATACTGCGAAATAGAAGACGGTGCTGTGCTCGACGTCAGCCTCGAACTTCTGACAAAAGGTAAATCGCTTGCCGCTCAGCTCGGCTGCAAACTCGAAGCCGTAGCAATAGGGCACAACCTCGACGGTATCGAACGCCAAGTGGCTCCTTACGGAGTAGACATATTGCATCTCTTCGACGACAAGAGACTGTATCCGTACACGTCGCTGCCGCATACTTCTATCATCATCAATCTATTCAAACAAGAGCAGCCGCAGGTGTGTCTTATGGGAGCTACCGTTATCGGTCGCGACCTCGGACCGCGTGTGTCTTCGTCGCTCTTTTCGGGGCTCACTGCCGACTGTACGGCTCTCGAGATAGGTTCGCACGAAGACCGAAAGGCAGGTAAGACCTACGAGAAACTCCTTTACCAGATTCGTCCCGCTTTTGGGGGCAATATCGTGGCAACCATCATCAACCCCGACAATCGCCCGCAGATGGCGACTGTCCGCGAGGGTGTTATGAAAAAAGAGATTTTCGACGCCGCCTACAAGACCGAAGTTGTAAAACACGATGTTGCCGGATATGTATCCGATACCGACTTTGTGGTCAATATCATCGAACGCCACGTAGAGAAGGCAAAGCACAACCTCAAGGGTTCGCCCATAGTGATTGCCGGCGGATACGGTATGGGCTCGAAAGAAAACTTCGATATGCTTTTCTCGCTTGCCAAAGAACTACACGCCGAAGTGGGTGCCACTCGTGCTGCCGTCGACGCAGGTTTTGTCGACCACGACCGTCAGATAGGGCAGACAGGCGTAACAGTTCGTCCGAAGCTATATATCGCTTGTGGCATATCGGGTCAGATACAGCACATTGCAGGTATGCAGGATTCGGCTATGATAATATCGGTCAATAGCGACCCCGACGCACCTATCAACGCTATTGCCGACTACGTAATCAACGGCACGGTGGAGGAGGTGATACCCAAAATGATCAAATATTATAAGAAGAACAGCAAATAATCTGTTGTTTGTTACGTTAATAAATATTTTAAAACTAAGATATGGCAAATTTTTATATAGATACTCCTGCGTTGAGACTCAATCTGAAAAACGATTTGATGAAACGCATAGTGGAGCTGAAAGAGAGAAACTATACAGACCGTGGTAAATACGACTACGCACCGATAGACTTTGCCGATGCTATCGACAGTTACGACAAGGTACTCGAGATAGCCGGCGAGATATGCGGCAACATCATTGCTCCCAATGCAGAGAGCGTCGACCACGAAGCACCTACGTTGCACAACAACCGCGTTACCTATGCCCGAGGCACATCGCAAAACCTCGATGCAATGCGTCGAGCCGACCTTATGGGTGTTACACTGCCGCGTGTTTACGGCGGGCTTAACTTCCCTATCACTGTCAATGTGATGATTGCAGATATGATTTCGCGTGCCGACGCTTCGTTCCAGAACGTATGGGGGCTGCAAGACTGTGCCGAGACGCTTTACGAGGCGGGCAACCTCGACCAACATCAACGTTATCTGC
>CAJPNS010000143.1 GCA_905372135.1 Porphyromonadaceae bacterium
CCGCCAAATGGCAGATATAGTGGATAAGAGAGTAAGCCCTTCGACAGGCAAGATATATCATACCGCTATTCGCTACGGTGTCACTCAGGCTTGCCTCGATGCTGTGGCAAAGAGCAAAGACAAGTTGATGGCACAAGTCATTGCAGAAGAGTACGGTACGGAGATTTCGTCGAAGATAATACCTATCTTCTCGCAGTCGGGCGACGACCGTTACCTGAATGCCGACAAGATGATAATGAAAGGTGCCGACGTGTTGCCGCACGCTCTGTTTAACCACGTAGAGACAAAAGTCGGTTTCAAAGGCGAAAAGATAAAAGAGTACGTCGAATGGCTACGATGCCGTATCATAAAGCTCAAACCGTTCGAACAGTATCACCCGACCATTCATATCGATGTTTACGGTACGCTCGGTATCGTTTTCGACAACAAGGCTGAGGCTATTGCCGACTACATAGGCGAATTGGCAGAGATAGCCAAACCCTTCAAACTGCGTGTCGAAGGTCCGGTCGATATGGGCGAAAAGCAGGCTCAAATCGAGACTCTTGCCGAAATACGTTCTATTATGGACAAAAAAGGCATAGACGCAGAAATAGTTGCAGACGAATGGTGTAATACTCTGGAAGATATCGTAGACTTCTCGGCACGCAAGGCTGGTCATATGGCTCAGATAAAAACTCCCGACCTCGGCGGTATCAACAATTCCATCGAAGCCGTTTTGTATTGCAAACAGCACGGTATGGGAGCGTACCTCGGCGGCACCTGCAACGAAACGAACCGTTCGGCCGAAATATGTGCTCATATAGCTATGGCTACTTCGCCCGTTCAGTATCTGGCAAAACCCGGTATGGGCGTAGACGAAGGTTATATGATTGTATACAACGAAATGAGCAGAATACTTGCTCTGAAAAAGATTTTATAACACATTAAAAAAGATATAAGATATGATGGAAGAAATGAGAATACTTTCCACTACGGCGATACTCGGGTATGGTTTCCCGATGGAATCGTTCGAAGAGGGAATGAAGCGTAAGCCTCACGTGATAGCTGTCGATGCCGGTTCGACCGACCCGGGTCCGTATTATCTGGGAGCAGGCATTTCTTTTACAGACCGCAATTCGGTAAAAAGAGACCTCGAGATAATGATACCTGCCGGACTTGAAGCCAAGGTACCCGTAGTGGTGGGCACGGCAGGAGGCAGCGGAGCACGTCCGCACGTAGAGTTTGTGCTCGATATCGTGCGTGAAATAGCCCGCGAAAAAGGTCTGTCGTTCAAAATGGCAGTCATACAGTCTGAGTTCGAAAAAGATTTTATAAAAGAGAATGTGCGTCGGGGTAATGTTTCGCCATTGCATCCAGCTCCGGAGATAACCGAGGCAGACGTCGACGAATCTGTCCTCATCGTAGCACAGATGGGCGAAGAGCCTTTCATTGAGGCACTTACTCAGGGAGCAGACGTAGTAATCGCAGGACGTTCTTACGACCCGGCGGTATTTTCGTCGCTGGCTATCAAAGAGGGCTTCGACAAAGGTCTTGCCATTCACTTGGGTAAAATACTCGAATGTGCCGCCATTGCAGCAGTGCCCGGTAGCGGCAGCGACTGTATGTTCGGTTATTTGCGTAAAGACAGCTTCGTATTGGAGCCGCTCTCACCGCTCAGAAAATGTACTACTCTGTCGGTAGCCGCACATACGTTGTACGAGAAGACAAACCCGTACGTTCTCCCCGGACCGGGCGGAGCTATCAATCTGCACGAGTCTAAATTCGAACAGATTAGCGATAATATGGTTCGTGTATCGGGTAGTAAATTTGTGCCCACCGAAGAGTATTTCGTAAAACTCGAAGGCGTCCGAAAAGTCGGATACCGCACTATATCTTGTGCCGGAGTCAAAGACCCCGTGATGATTTCGAAGATAGACGACGTTACACGCAGCGTACGCGAGAGAGTGGTGAACAACTTCGAGACTTACGGTATCAGAGACTTTTTCCTCGACTTCAAGATATACGGCAAAAACGGTGTTATGGCTATGTTCGACGGACTCGAAGAGTCGCACTCCGACGAGCTGCTGATAATCATAGAAGCCGTGGCAGCCACTCAGGAGCAGGCTAATACCATCTGTGGTTTTGCCCGCAGCACGATGCTGCACTTCGGCTACGAAGGACGTATCTCTACTGCGGGTAATCTGGCGTTCCCGTTCTCGCCGTCGGACTGCAAGATGGGCGAAGTCTACGAGTTCAATATCTACCATCTGATGAAGGTAGACGACCCGAAGTCGTTGTTCCCAATCACTTATGAAGTATTCAATAAAGGTCAAAAACAATAAAGGAGGAATTTAGCAATGAAATACAAATTGATAGATGTAGCATCGGTCATAAGGAGCAAAAACTCCGGACCTTATGAATTGACTTTCGACGTGATTTTCAAAGACTTCGATATGTACAATAAGGTGAAAGCAGCCAAAGCCATCGACGAAAAGGCGTTTTGTCGGTTGTACAATATACCCGAATCGGATATTATCAAACTCGTCTACTTCGACCCCGCCAAGGCGGTCAAGGTAACGATTGTACGTCCAATACCTTCGGGTGCATTGGGCGAGACCGACGTCTATGGGGCACAACAGCACGCCCCGTTGATGAAATATGAGTTTGAGCTGTAATCGAATAAAACAAAAAAAG
>CAJPNS010000144.1 GCA_905372135.1 Porphyromonadaceae bacterium
GAGCAACCCACGACCGTGGTTTTGAAGAAAACAGTTGTTGGCGACCAACCCACGACCGTGAATTGAGAAGAACGAATAATTTTTAATTCACGACCGTGAATTGAATAGAACGAGTAATAATAATTAAATAAAAAATCAAATGAAAAAAGTAGTATTATTTTTAGCCCTCGCAGTAGGGCTTCTCGCGAGTGCCTCCACAGCGTTGGCACAGACAGTAAACATGAGCCGCTATATCACCCTTACCGTCGCAAAAGACTCGGCGATACGGCTCGACTTCAAGGCAGTCGCCGCAGGTACTCCCGTACGCATCGTAAGCGGCAGCACCGATACTATCGTTACCGTCGGCAGCGACTGGACGGGCTTTGCCAACTACACCGCCGACGGTACCACGATGACCGTCTACGGCGATATAATAGGCTTCAGTTGCAGCGGCAACAGAGGAAACCTCACCGCCCTCGACCTGTCGCAGAATACGCAGTTGACATTGTTAAATTGCAGTTCCAATCAACTCACCAGCCTCGACGTAACGCACAATACGCAGTTGATAGAGTTAAATTGCCACAACAATAGTCTTAACAGTCTCGACATATTGCACAATACGCAGTTGTGGGGGGTATATTGCCACGGCAACAACTTCTCCACTCAGGCTCTCAACGATATCTACTGTGCTCTGCCCGATAGAACAAGCGAGACATATGGAGTAATACAGCCCGTACGCAACTCTTCGTCGGAAAACCATGCTACCGTCATTGCCACCAATAAACAGAACGCCACCACCAAGAACTGGAGAGTGCAGTACTACTCAAACGATGCCGACATACCCGTTACTACGGGTACATACGTGTGCGGCACGCCACACCCTGTCGACACGAGCCGCTATATCACCCTTACAGTCTCCAACGGTGAGGTGATAAAGCTCGACTTCAAGGCAGCCGCTGCCAATACCTCCGTACGTATCAAAAGCGGTATCACCGATACTACCATCACCGTCGGCACCAGCTGGAAAGGTATTACCTCCTATACTGCTGCCGATAGCGTTATGACCGTCTACGGCGATATAATCGTCTTCGATTGCAGCAACAACAGAGCGAAGCTTACCGCCATCGACCTGTCGCACCATACGCAGTTGACGGAGTTATATTGTACCAACAATAAGAACACCAGCCTCGACGTATCGAACAATACACAGCTGACCGGGTTATATTGTACAAGTAATCAGCTTAGCAGCCTCAATGCAAGTGGGTGTACGCAGCTGAAGACATTAAATTGCGTATCCAATCAACTCTTGAGCCTCAATGTAAGCGGATGTACGCAGTTGACGAAAGTGGAGTGTTTCTCCAATCGACTCTCGAGTCTCGATGTAAGTGGATATACTCAATTGAAGGAGTTGAACTGTTACGGCAATCAGCTCTCGAACATCAATGTAAGCGGATGTACACAGTTGAAGGAGTTGAAATGTTACAACAATCAGCTCGCAAGCCTCAATATAAGTGGATGTACACAGTTGAAGGAGTTATATTGCTACAACAATATTCTCACCGCTCTCGATGTAAGCGGGTGTACGCAGCTGACAAAAGTATATTGCCACGACAATAAACTCTCTACCGATGCTCTCGACGATATCTACTGTGCCCTGCCCGATAGGAAAGATTCTATCAATGGAGTGATACAGCCAGTAGACAACTCTTCGTCGACATACAACGATACTGTCATTGCTTCCAACGCCGCCAACGCCACCGCCAAGAACTGGAAGGTGCAGTACTACTCAAACGATGTCGACATCGCTACTACGGGTAGCTACGTATGTGGTACGCCACACACCAAACCTAATATGGATAGATACATCACTCTTACCGTCGCAAAAGACTCGGCCATAAAGCTCGACTTCATAGCAGCCGCTGCCACCACTACCATACGTATCGTAAGCGGCAGCATTACGCAAGACATCACAGTCGGCACCAATTGGAAAGGTACTGCCTCCTACACCGCCAATGCTTCTACTATGACTATCTACGGCGACTTGACGAGCTTTGCTTGCGACGATAACGGAGCAAACCTCACCGCCCTCGACCCGTCGCACAATACGCAGTTGACGGAGTTATTTTGCCCATCAAATAATCTTAGCCACCTCGACCTATCGAAAAATACGCAGTTGAAGAGGTTATATTGTATCAACAATAATCTTAGCAGCCTCGACATTTCGCACAATACGCAGTTGACGGAGTTATATTGCCACGGCAACAACTTTACTACCGCTGCTCTCGACGATATCTTCTGTGCTCTACCCGATAGGACAGGTACGACGAATGGACAGATACAGCCGGTATACAGCGATACGTCGTCAAATCACGCTATCGTCCTTGCCACCAACAAGGCGAGCGCCATCGCAAAAAACTGGAAGGTACAGTACTACGCCGACGATACCGACATACCCGCTACTACAGGTACATACGAGTGCGGTACACCACATACCGACATAGCCGAAGCCACCGCCGAGCAGGCTCTCACCCTCTACCCGAACCCCGTGGCAGACGTGCTATATCTCTCGGCTACCGCTCGCACCATACGGATATATAATATCTACGGCATCGAAGTAGCCCACGCCACCGATACCGACCGCGTCGACGTAGCCCACCTGCCCGCA
>CAJPNS010000145.1 GCA_905372135.1 Porphyromonadaceae bacterium
CTCGCCTTCGGCTCAGACAGTTCGACGTTTTTCTTCGCTCACTTTCGCACAAGCGTGTGCCCGTCTCGGCGCGTAGGCCAATCTGTTTTGTGCAAAGCACAAAATCAATTAAGAATTACGAATTATGAATTACGACCAGCAGTGCGGAGCACAAAATCAATTAGGAATTACAAATTACGAATTGCGTGTAAACGTTTAATTGTTGAATGGGGCGTTGGGATGCGTGAGGGATAGGAGCGGATACGAGACGCTGAATCAATTACGAATTACGAATTACGGAAAGGGAAGAGCAGAGAGACAAGACTAACCATTTGTATGCGGCGAGTAAGAGCGGATAGCCCGACCCGAAGCCGCTTGCGGCAAGGGGCACGCCCAAATCAATTACGAATTACGAATTACGAATTACGAAGGGCAGTGCGGGGCAGATTACGTGTAGGCGTTGAATCGTTTAAATGGGGATGTCGGGACAGAGGCGGAAACGAAAAGGGCGTTCCGTTATTGGAATCGCCCTTATTGTTTGTCCGTACCCGACAGTCGTTATAGGTTGGAGTAGTCGCGCGAATAGCGTAGGTGCTGCTTGGCGAAGCCTTCGGTATAGTCGATTTTGATGTCGACGAATTTACCATGTTTGTCGTAAACGGGCGTATATACGGGGTTTACAAAACCTTTGTAAGGTCTGATATTGAGCTGTGCGTAGCGGTCGCGTATCTGTTGGTTGATAGCCCTATCGACGCGTACGCCGTAGTTTTCGACCAAGTCGTGTGCAGCACGATAGTCTCCCGTAGATTTTATGAGCTGTACCAGCGCCAAGAGTTCGCCGAAGTGCTGTTTTATCTTTTTGTAGTCGTTTACCTTAACGAAC
Source organism: Porphyromonadaceae bacterium (assembly GCA_905372135.1). Lineage (GTDB taxonomy): Bacteria > Bacteroidota > Bacteroidia > Bacteroidales > Paludibacteraceae > F0058. The sequence goes on from CAJPNS010000145.1 coordinate 863, forward strand.
ATTTCACCGTCTCTTTCGACCATTTCGACCGCCTTGTCGTCTTTGGATTTCTCCAGCACCCAGCGGGCTATCATCTGACGGTTTCGCATGTGAGCCTCTTCGATATTATTGCCCGGTACTATGCGGGTGAGCTGTGTAAGCAGACCGTTTGTAAGATATGTATAGTACTCTGCTTTGTAGGCGTTGGTGTCGGGCAATAGACCGAGTTCGACCATTTTGCGGTCGCCCATAAAGTAGAGAGCAAACAGGTCGGCACGTCCCTCTTCGATAGTGGAGCCGTATGCTTTCAGAGCATCGGGGTCTACACCCGGCAGCAGCTTGCCCGAGGCGTGTCCCAGACATTCGTGCAGGTCGGTATGCAGGTTGCTCGTAAGGTTGGAGTATTTGTTTGCAAGCTCTACCTCGGTGGGGCTCCAGTAGAACTCTTCGGCAAAGCCGTTGCCTTTGGCTACTTGGCTGTATGCTTCGGTGAGGTTCTCGATAGTTACCGACTTGGAGCCGTGTTCGGCACGTATCCAGTTGGAGTTGGGCAGATTGATACCGATAGGAGTAGTGGGGTAGCAGTCGCCTGCAAGGATGGCGGCGGTGATGACTTTGGCAGTGATACCCTTTACATTATCTTTCTTGAAGCGGTCTTCGGCAGGCGAGTTACGCTCGAACCACTGTGCGTTGGCACTAATGATCTCGGTGCGTTTGGTAGCCTCCACGTTCTTGAAGTTTACCAGCGACTCCCAGCTGGCTTTCATACCGAGCGGGTCGCCGTAGCTTTCGATGAAGCCGTTTACAACGTCTATCTGCGAAGCGGTATCGTTTACCCATAGTATAGAGTAGGCGTCGAAGTCTTTGAGACTGCCACTCTTGTAGAATTGTATCAGTTTGTCGATAGCTGCCTTCTGTGCCTTGTTTTCGGCAACGGCAGCAGCTTTTTGCAGCCAATAAACGACCTTTTCCAGAGCAGTCGAATAGAGCCCTCCGATGCGGTAGACCTCTTCGGAGACTACACCGTGGCGTTTTACCAGCTTAGAGTTCAGCCCGTACATAACGGGTTGGCGGTCGGTGGCATCTTTCATCTTGGCATAGAACTCTTCAGCCTCTTTCTGAGTAATACCTCCGTCGTAATAGTTGCCTGCCGACGTTGCTATAAGGTCTACGCCCGATGCCTGATTGGTCTTCTTGGCATACAGTTTGGGGTCGAAGATAACGGGCAATATATCTGCCAACAGACCGTCGACAGTCTGTCCTTTTTGCAGGCGTAGAGCTTTGGCGGGTACCTTCCTTACCTCGGCGACAAAATATTTTTGCTCGAAGTGCGGCGTAAACTTATCGCCAGAGTAATGATGATGAATACCGTTCGATACCCAGACCTCTTTCAGATAGAGCTCCAAGCCCTTGAAGTTGTCGGAAGTTCGGTCTTTGGTATTCGTATAGACTGCCTCCAGAGCACGGCGGATAGGGAGATTCCACTTGCAATTTTGGTCGTAAAGTATGTCGCGACCCTGTAGAGCAGCTTCTGTAAGATAGTAGAGAAGTTCTTTCTGAGCGGTAGAGAGCGACTCTATATCGGGCACTCTGTAGCGAAGGATACCCATATCGGCAAACTCCTCTACCTTATAGTTGAACTCATCGATAGACGGCGTCTTCAGG